>JBDRTC010000070.1:0-3451 GCA_043824335.1 Planctomycetota bacterium
TTACCCCGTTTCAGGCTGGCGTAGCCGGTGCCGGCAAACTTGTTCCGGAACCGCTCGATGCGGCCCGTCGTGTCGACGTACTTCAGCTTGCCGGTGTAAAAGGGATGGCAGGCGTTACAGATATCGACCTTCAGCTCCGGCTTCGCGTTGGTGGTTCGCGTGTTGAAAGAATTGCCGCAGCCACAGGTTACCGTGGTTTCCACGTATTTGGGATGGATCGCGCTCTTCATCTCCCGCTTCCTCGCCAGGGTGTCGCAACACCGGCCTAGAGTGCCAAAGATACTTCCAAACCACCGGAATCCAACATTTTATCGGCTCGTCCATAGCCCGGCAAGGGGATAAGGGTCGGCGGCATAGGTCGCTAGCTGAGGATTTCGCCGTTGTCGCGTGGAGAGCCCTTCCCGTGGGGGGCGTTGTACAGAACTCGCTTGTGCGACTTTCTAGAAGGACACGGAACTCGTGCCGACGTTTGGCCGTTGAGAAAAGGACGGCGGAATAGATGAGGGATTTTGAAGAGGTGCTTGCCGCCGGGACTTCATCGGCCTGATTTATTACAAGCCCCCGTGTTTTTCCGGCCCGCAGAGCAGTTGATAGGCGCGCTCGCTGCTGGCCTTTCCGACGCCCAAGGCGGTCTTCAGGGCGAGGTCCTTTGTCAGCGGGTTTTGAATTCGGCGGAGGCCTCGCACGTTGGCCCACCCGATTTCCGGCAAGAATGGGAGCGCGTGGGGCGGGACGGGAAAATCGCTGCCGTGCAGGAGTCGTTCGACCGCCAGACCGTCGCCGCGCAGACGCCGAAAATCACCCGACCGCACCAGCCAGGCCAGGCCGGCCGTGTCGCCCCACAGGTTGGGGTACTCGCGGAGCATCTTCAGATACGCCGGCAGGGTCTTGGGCCGTTCCCACGGCAGGTTGGTCGCGCAGTGACAGGCGACTACCGTGCAACCCTGCTCCAGCGCGAGCCGGAGCTTCTCGGGATGACCGAGCCGGTTGTCCAAGACGGGAATCGCGTGCTCGCGCCCCGTGTGGAGGATCAATACGACGTTCAACTCCGCGCATCGGGCGAAGAACTTTGCGTGTCTCTTCTCGGCCAGGTCGACCGCCTGAGCGGGCGCCAGCAGCTTGAGCGCCCGAGCCCCCTTTTCGACGCACCGGTGTAGCTCGTCGAGGGCGTCCGCCCGATTGGGATTGACGGAAACGCAGGGAACCATCACGTCGGGATACCGGGCGGCGACCTCGAACACGTAGTCGTTGGGCACGTAGAAGTGCGTGTTCTCCCAGTCCGGTTTCCCGTTTCGATCGTAGACGGCGTCCAGCCCCATCACGGCCCCCTTGTCCAAGCTGGAATCCCGGAGAAGCGACGCCAGGGCGAGGACGTATCCCTCGTCGAACGACTGGCCGCGCTCCAAGACCCTCATCCGCTTCATCAGGACCTTGAACACCACGCGGTCGGCGAATTCCCGGGAGAGCCGGCACCCGGAACCGGAGTCGCCGTTTCCGGCCAGATGGACGTGGATGTCGAGCGTCTTCGCCCGTTTCCCCTCTCCGGCGAGAGTCGCTCCATCCGCGGCGAATGGTTTGGCCGTCGCGCCGATCAAGAATCCTCCGAGGTCGGTCAGCTTGGTCATGAGAATGGTGCGTGGTGAGTTTTGATCGGGGGGCGGCGTTTGACCCCGGCGGCCGTGCCAAAGGCTTCCGCCCAGCCGGGGCGGGGGTCCAGGGCGGCCGGTTTGACGTCGCCGAGCTTCTGCCCCAAGGCCACGCATCGTCGCTCGTAGATGACGCGCCCCGGCTCTTGTGTCCTGTCGAGCGGTTCGACCTCAACCGGCGCGAGTTGTCCCAAAGACACGGCGTACCGATAGTACGGATTCTCCTGCAAGCCGTCTTCCAGCAGCCGCTCCAAAGATGCCGCCAATCCGGGTGGAGACTCCCCCGGGAGCCCTTCGAGGTACAACCGGTAGCGAGGCGGCTTGTCTTCGACGGGAACCAGCAACGCAAAGCCGGGCGAAAAACCAGCCGAGGAGAATATGCGATCGAGCACCCGCCGGACGTGCGGCTCGCCGAGCTTCTCTCCCACCAGATCGCTCACGCAGTCGGCCTTGCCCAGGAATCGCAGGAGCGGACACCGGTGCTCGAACTCCACGACCTTGATCTCGTCGCGCAGCTCGTACCGATAAAGGCCCCCGCCGGTGGTGACGACCACGCGATAGCGGCCGCCGCGCTCCAATTCGTGTGCCAACCGCAACGCGCCCGAGGGGACTTCCTGGAACTCAAAGAAGTGCGACCGCAACGCCAGCGCCGCGCCCGGGCGACCGACCGAGGGGAAGGAAACGAACGCCTCGGTGGCGATCAGGCCCTTGGGTTGAATCTCGACCGAAGGAAACAGGCTGCGGACCTCCGGCACGCCCCATTCGGCCGGGCCGTCGGCCCAGCAACTGATAAGAGCGAGTCGAGGCCAGATCCGGCGAAGCTTTTCGGCCGGTGGGGCGTCGGCTCGAAGGATGGACTCCAGGCGCAGCGAGCGGCGGACGTCCGGTCGGAAGCGGCCCGGCTGGGCTGCCGCCTCCGGCAAGGATACCGTTCCTGCTCGGATATCCGAGCAGAGCCGCTCCTGCCACGGGTCCAATTGGGCCAAAAGGGTCGAAAGGAACGTGGGATTCCAGATTGAAATGAGCGCCAGGTCCCACGCCCGAACGAGGTGCAAGAGCGTGACGTAGCGAAACGCGGCGACGTCGGGCAGCCTGGCCACGGACGACGGGACCGCCAGCAGGCGATTGGCCACGAACCGCTCGGATCGACCCAGGTAGGCCGTGTCGTCGTCGAAGCCGACGGGGATTCCGCCGGCCGTGCGGCGGCCCGTCCCAAGGCAGGGTGAAACCGACCAGTAGGCGCGGCCCCGGCGCACGGCCGGACGGTGAGCCATCAGGTCGGCCACCCAGGCCGCCACCCCGCGCTGGAACTGCTCGCGGAGCGATCGGGTGTAGGGGATCAGCTTCTCGCCCCGCGTGGTTCCACTCGTCGGCTCCAAGAGTTCGACGCGACGTCGCGTGAGAACGTTCGGGGTTCCGGCCGCGATCCGTTCGATCGAGTCGGAGTAGTCCTCGAAGGTCGACAGCGGAACCCGCTTCTGGTACTGGCGAGGATCACCGATCGAGCCGAACTTGTGTCGCTCACCAAACGCGGTCGCCTCGTTCTCCCGGAGCATCGACCGCAACAGGGCCGTTTGGGTTTCCGCCACGGCCCGGGTCGCCCGGCGAAAGGCCCTCGATTCGAGACGGCACTTCCACATCCACGCCGTATTGAGGCAATAGGCCAGGTTCATCATCTCACGGCGCCGGCAAGAGCAATGGACTTGAGCACGCGATGGGCCGCTCGGGACAGGTTGTTCGGCGTCAGCCGGGCGATGCAGCAGAGCTCGTCGCCCCGGGCGTGCCCCGGGTTCCGCTCACGAAAG
>JBDRTC010000071.1:0-4213 GCA_043824335.1 Planctomycetota bacterium
ACGTCGCGACGCGTGGGAAACGATTGATCTTTCGGCGGGACCCTCCTTCGCTCTATCATCACGTCCCGCGAGACCCTCCTGCAATGGTCGAGGCTCTTTTTGATGAGCCAAGGAGGGTCTCATGTCATTGTATCGCGGAGACAGATCTCTGCCACAGCGATTTCGTCTGGTGGTCTCGTCCTTTCTACAGAAGGACGCTTTGCCGTTTGCGGACATTCTCTCCGAAACACAAATCCAAGAGGCCTTCGAGGAAGAAGGCGTCTCTTTCGCCAACGAAGAGGATACGATTTACACGCCGGCGATCACCTTGTGGGCGTTCTTGTCGCAGGTGCTGTTCAAGGGAGAGCAGCGGTCATGCCTGGCGGCCGTGGCGCGCGTGATCGTACTCTTGGTCACTCTGGGACGCGAAGCTTGCGCCACGAACAGCGGCGCATACTGTCGGGCGCGAGCCAGGTTGCCCGAGCAAGTGATCCAGCGATTGACACTGGAGGTGGCCGGCGGCTGCGAACGTCAACTCCCTCGGAGATGGTTGTGGCATGGCCGTCACGTGAAGCTTGTCGACGGCACCACGGTGAGCATGCCCGACACGGACGCAAACCAGGCGGAGTATCCCCAGCACCCCGAGCAAAAGGAAGGGCTGGGATTCCCGATGGCCCGGATGGTGGTTCTGCTCTCGTTGGCCAGCGCGATGATCAGCGGCATGGCCATAGGGCCCTACTCGGGCAAGGAAACGGGCGAGATGGCCCTGCTGCGTGAGTTGGTCGACCAGCTCAACCCGGGAGACATTGTGCTCGGGGATCGCTACTATTGTTCCTATTTCATGATCGCCCTGTTGTTGGAGTTGCGTGTCGATTTCGTCGTGCGGCTTCATCAGAGTCGCACGGCCGACTTTCACCGTGGAGAGCGGCTGGGCCGTTGCGATCATGTGGTCACGTGGACTCGGCCGCAGCGGCCGCCCTGGATGGACCAAGAGACCTACCAGCGGATGCCTGAGTCGATCACGGTACGAGAACTAAAGGTGGAGGTGAATCAGCCGGGCTTTCGCACCGACGCTTTCGTCGTGGTGACCACGCTCACGGATGCGAAGGAGTATTCGAAAGACGACATTGCGGAACTCTACCGTAAGCGTTGGCTCGTGGAACTCGACATTCGCGCCATCAAGATCACCCTGGACATGGACATCCTGCGGTGCAAGTCACCCGAGATGGTTCGCAAGGAAATATGGACCTGTCTGCTGGCGTACAACCTCATTCGCAAGACCATGCTGCAAGCTGCCAAGGGAGCCGGCCTCTCGCCACGCCAGTTGAGCTTCACCCTGGCGATGCAAACCGTCGCCGCTTCATGGATGGTACTGATCACGGAGGATGAAAACCTCATCGACGCTCAGTTGGCCAGTCTGACCGGCCAGTTGGTTGGCAACCGTCCCGATCGGATCGAACCTCGCGCGGTGAAGCGTCGCCCGAAACCCTGCAAGTATCTGACCAAACCACGCGACGAGGCGCGTGCTGAACTGCTGGCAGGTGTCGCCGAGTAGTTTCTCAACGAACGTCTCGACAAGACAAGGAGTATCAGTTCACACCTGGATTCATCATCGAGGGATTCATCACTCCCCGGCCAACCACGTTGGGGAGGATCGCCACCGCTGCGCGCCAAGGTTCTCCCCGTTGCGATGACGATCCGATGTGCTACTGCCTCACACCGCGACATCCTTCCAAGCCATTCGTACGCCCCGTGCCGCTCAAAGGCTCGCCGTAAGTCCAGTGCTCCCAAGCGCAAGTGCCATTCATGTCTGAGGTATATACGTACGCCAATGCGGTTTTCGGAAGTGTTGGCGATGCATGAGAGGTGAATCCCAGAGCGGCCGAGGGCGATCGTGTACCAATACTGGGGACGTGGCGTCTGAACCGACGGGACCACGTTCGCTGCCCTTAGTCGATCACGTAACGCGGACCAGAACTCCAACTGCAACTTCCTGGTATCCGACAATTCCTCTCTTGAACCACCGCCCCGAGCCTGTTTCAGCATGGCTGATGGACGGCTGACGATGTTGAATCGTGCAGCAGGCAGCGATTCTCCGATCCTCCAAACCTCAATGCAGACCCCGAAAAAGTCAAGGTCTTCGTCGGTGTGGTCGTTGAGCCAGTCGAGCGTTTTTCGGTGTTCGTCTGTGAATTCTTTGGCAATCCAAACGACGACGGAAGCTCCCAAGATTGCGCCATAAGTCATCGCTTTCCCTAGATGGTCATGGTCGGTCTTCTCCAATTGATTTTCGATGACCACGTTCCGCTCAGTTACCGTATCCTTCGCAAGAACATCTGCGGAATAGGGGCCTACCTGAATCTCGGTGCCTACTAGCTCAAGCTCAAGACCGAGCGCAGTGCCCAGAAGCTCAAGGTTCTTCTCTTCTGCAAGCCACGGGGTAAAGTCGCTGGACTCACTTGGCCACACTGTCCGCGGGTCAAAAGCACTCAATTGCCCAAGCGAAGCAGTCATCTTGTCGTCCTCACAACAATAGTTCCGGGCTGACACATGCCAGGGCAAACGACTCACGTGGTTCGCCGAAAGTGCCGGCGTTTCGAGCAACGTCCTACCGCTTTGTCTTCCGTTTCAGGTACTCCTGTCTTGCCGCGTCCAACTCAAGGAGAGTCCCGTCTTTTTCCCGGTACTGCCAGAACTTCCAACCGTTCGTGTTCATGCGGCGACCTGTAATACTCGCACGTGCAAAGTCTGCCGCCGTTGAAGGTGTCTTGTAGATTTCTCCCTGAAATCTTACTGTGCCGTCAGGAAGCAACTCCGCTTCAAGGTCCTGACCCTTGTAATGCCGAGTCAGCGTGAGGGGTGGCTTCAGCAGGCCGGCGTCTATGATACCGAGCAGAGAAACGCCCATGTGTGCTCTTCCAGTCTCTCTCCTGGTCTCCCACGCCTTCCTTGCGGCTTCTGAGCGGCCGGTATCTGTCGGTGTTCTCTTGCGGCTCGACTTCCTGGGCGCTGGCGTCTTGAAGAACGTACTGGGGTCGACCGGAAAATCGAAGGCGGCTTGGACCCGTCTCAGGCTCGCTTTGATGTCCTTGGTTGGCAGATCCTTGACCTTCTTCTTGATGAGCCGGACGAAGGACGGGTCTAGGTCCACCGAGAACAAGTCCTCCAGGGCTGCCTTCATTTGGCGGTCTACGAAGTGAGCCTCCCAAAGATGTTCTAGGTCGTTGCCGTTTAGCCCTTCCTTTGATAGGAGGGCCAACGTCTGTTCTACGGGAGCGTTCTGGTCGGTGATACGGACCGACCGGAAGAGCTTCTCCTCCACTGGGACGTGGGCCAGAGCATTGTAGATGTGATACTCGTCTCCGTTTGTGATAACCACCCACTCGACACCCGCCACGGTGGCGTATCCCATAATCTGATTGGCCCAGCGTCGGTCACTCAGGTTCTGCCCGAGCGCCTTTGCTTCGACGAACAGACACGGCGTCCTGAGCAAGAACAAGGCGTAGTCGACTGGTTTGTCTTTTGGTCTTCGCCTGTACTCTTGTTGGACTTCTTCGAGGTCTCCGACATCCCATCCCAAAGCTCGAAGGACCGGATGAATCAGCGCCGTCTTCGTGTTCTCCTCGTTAATCCCCCTCTTCTGATGACGACGAATCTTATTGCGGACATCGTCCAGGGCTTGAGTCAGCTCGCTCATAGCAATCCCCCATTGGCGTCCGAGTAGTCAGGCAATCAGCTACGTTTCCGAATAAGGTCCAGTCCGAAGTAAGCAGCCAGCGCATCCGCCTTGTCGAGCCGAAGGTATTGGTCTCCCCGCACAAATCGCATAATGGAAGACCGTGTCACCCCGGTTTCGCGTTCGAGCACTAAGTACGGAATCCCGCTCTCGGCGATTGTCTCACGAAGCAGGTCAGATATCGGTTGTTTGGGTTTTCGCTTGCTCATGGTGCGCTTTTTAACACACTGGCGGGATTCTGTCAAGTATCTCCACTTTCCAGGCGGTCGCCTTGTGGGAAGGAGTATTGTCGCCGCCGACTTTGCTGGGGGATTGCGCCGGCGGGCTGCTCGGCCGACTTGGGCAATGTGCCAGTTTGCGCTGCCCCTTTGCCGCCGCTCCCGCCCGCAGCCCCTGGTGTCAACCCGAATCTCCCTACCCCACCCCCGCTAGGGGGTTAGTGGCTATTGAGTCCCGCCCTTGGCCCAAGTAGCCTGGAACCCGACGCGCTGAGAGTAC
>JBDRTC010000072.1:0-7069 GCA_043824335.1 Planctomycetota bacterium
CAAACCAGATGGCCGTAACGGATTCGGTCGGCGGCGAAGAACGCCACGCCGGCCGTATAGGCGATCCCACCGGCCAAGAGCCAGAAGAGCCCCCACGCCGGCACGCGCAGCCACACCTGCTTTCCCCCGATGAGGAGGAGCCAGCCCATGGCAATGTACAAGCACGTCGAGAGAATCGGGTGTTGCATCCGACCGACGACCTTCAGTGCAATCCCGGCGAGGGCCAAACCCCACACGAGCCCGAAGAGCGTCCAGCCCAACGCCCCGCGGAGCACGCCGAGCGTGAACGGCGTGTACGAGCCCGCAATCAGCAGAAAGATCGCCCCGTGGTCGGCCAACTGGAATGCCTCCTTGGCCCTGCCGTTGGGTAGCGCGTGGTAGAGGGTGGAGCCAAGGTACAAGAGCACCATCGTGGCCGCGAAAACGCTCGCGCCCACGATCCCCGCCGTGTCGCCGTGGCGGATCGCGCTGAGCACGAGAACCGGAGTCGCAATCAGGGCCGCCAGCAAGGCGAGCCCGTGGGTGACGCTGTTGGCGATCTCCTCCCCGCGGGACTGCGCGCGGTCGGACGACGCGAGCGATTCAATCATTCCTTTGTATCCTGCATGGCCAAACCGTGCGACCGCGGCCTCTTCGCGAAGAGTATCCCGCGATCCACCCGGCCGCGTCAAGTGCAGCAAGTGGCGGGCGGATGGCGATCTGCTTCACGCGACCGTTGACGTGGAACAAGGTTGCGGCCACAATCGAGGTTAACGTTACACGCCAGGAGATCGACATGGCTTTCGCTCAACGACTTGCCGTCCTCATCGTGACTTGCCTTCCCGTCGTCGGCTGGGCCGATCCGGCCGAAGAGATCCTGACGCAGGCGGGCGTCCCCGGAGGCCTGGTCGTACACGTGGGCTGCGGCGATGGAACGCTGACCGCGGCACTGGGCGAACGTGAGGGTTATCTGGTTCACGGATTGGACGTCAACCCCAATCACGTTGCCGCGGCCCGAAAGCACATCCAGGCAGTCGGCCTGTACGGGAAAGTCGCCGCCGATACGTTCTCCGGGCGTCGTTTGCCCTACGTGGAGAACCTGGTCAACCTCGTGGTGTCGGAGGATCTGGGCGACGTGCCCATGAGTGAAGTGATGCGGGTGCTCGCTCCGAACGGCGTGGCCTACCTCAAGGACGGTGGCCAGTGGAAAAGGACGGTGAAGCCGCGGCCGCGGGACATCGACCAGTGGACCCACTTCCTCTACGGCCCGAACAACAACGCGGTGTCGCACGACCGAGTGGTCGACGTCCCCCGCCGTCTCCGCTGGCTGGGCGAGCCGAAGTTCGCCCGGGCGCACGAGCAGCTTGCCAGCCTCAGCGGGTGCGTCGCCACCGGGGGGCGGCTTTTCTACATCGTCGACGAGTCGCCGCGCGCCGACGTCCGCTTTCCTTCGGAGTGGTTCCTCGTGGCCCGCGACGCCTTCAGCGGCGTGGTGTTGTGGAAGCGTCCGATTCCCGTCTGGGTGGATCAGCTTCGGCCGTTCCGCTCCGGGCCGGCGGAGACGGCCTTCCGGCTTGTTGCCCAGGGGGAGCGCCTCTACGTCACGCTCGGCGTGGACGCGCCGGTGAGCATCCTCGACGCGGTGACGGGCAAGACGCTGGCCACCTGCCAGGGGACCGAGCACGCCCGGCACGTCCTCCGACTCGGCGACAAGCTCGTGGTGCTCGTCGATACCGCGCCGCAGTTCTCCGAGGAGGAGGACTCGCAGATCCGCCGCGGTCTGAAGCCGGCGCCGGGCACGCGGGCGATCGTGGCGGCCGACGCCTCGACCGGCCAGACCCTCTGGCGCAAGCAGTTCAACACGTTCCTGCACCCGACGCTCGCCGCCGAGGGCGACCGCTTGTTCTATCAGACCGGGAAAGACATGTTCTCCGCCGACCTCAACACGGGAAACCAGTTGTGGCGCAAGGCAAGGGAGCTGGAGCTGACCGGTCACGAGCTGGGTTGGGAATCGCCCACGCTGGTCGTCCACAACGCGATCCTCTACTGCGCCGACTTCAAGACGATCACCGCCTACTCCGCGGGTGACGGTTCGGTTCTCTGGCAAGACGCCTCCCAGGCGGGATACAATTCGCCGCCCGATGTTTTCGTCGTCGACGGGCTCGTCTGGACCAAGAGAAAGGGAATGGTCGGCCTGGACCCGGCCACAGGGGAGCTACGCAAGGAACTCCCCACGGTGCCCGGCTACATGCACCATCGCTGCTACCGCAACAAGGCGACCGAGCGTTTCTTTCTGCGGGGCGACCAGGGCGTCGAGTTCGTCGATCTTCAGTCGGGCGACGTTTCCATCCACCACTGGATCCGCGGCACCTGCCAGTACGGGGTCATGCCCGCCAACGGCCTGCTCTACGTGACGCCCGACTCCTGCGCCTGCAACATGAAATCCAAGCTGGCCGGTTTCTGGGCGCTGTCGCCGGCGCAAGAGTCGAGAGCCGAGAGTCGAGAGTCCAGAGCGGAAGAACGTGTGCAGCGAGGGCCTGCTTTCGACGAACGGCTCGATCATCAATCATCAATCATCGGTCATCAATCCACCGACTGGCCCGTCTATCGCCATGACTTCGCGCGGAGCGGCATGACCAACGCAAGCGTTCCGACCTCGCTTGCCCCAGCGTGGAGAACGGAAATCGGCGGCCGGCTCTCGGGCGTCACCGTCGCCGGCGGGAGCGTTTTCGTCGCTTCGGTCGATACGCACACGGTGTACGCTCTGGACGAACGGAGCGGAACGACCCAATGGAGCTTTACCGCGGGCGGGCGCGTCGACTCGCCGCCGACGATCCACGAGGGCATGGCCCTGTTTGGCTCGGCCGATGGCCGGGTCTATGCCCTGCGTGCCAGTGACGGCGAGCTGGCCTGGCGTTTTCGCGCTGCACCGGAGGACCGGCGCACGTTCGTCAACGGACAGCTCGAATCGGTCTGGCCCGTTCACGGCAGCGTGCTCGTCCATCAGGGCAAGCTGGTCGTTTCGGCGGGACGCACCTCCTATTTGGACGGCGGGATCCGGGTCTACCGTCTGGATCCCAAGACGGGCCGGCTCCTCTCCGAGACGGTAATGTACAGTCCCGACCCTGAAACGGGGAAACAGCCGGCCGACGAGAACCGCAAAGACGTGCGAGGCGCGCTCTCCGACATTCTCGTGGCCGACGGCGACGACGTCTACATGCGGCACGTGAAGCTGGACTTCCAGACCGGGAGCCAAATACAAACGGGACCGCACCTGTTTTGCCCGGTGGGCCTGCTCGACGACACCTGGTGGCATCGGGGCTATTGGGTCGTCCACGATGAATTCATCGCCCACTGGAGCGGATGGTGGAAAGTGGGCAACGTGGTGCCCTCCGGCCGGATTCTGTCGTACGACGACCGGTCCGTGTTCGGCTACGGCCGCGACAAGTATCCCCCGGGCAATACCGGCCAGTGGCGCGGCGGGGAAAGGTACCGGCTGTTTGCCTGCGACCGGCCGTCCCCCGACGAGGTGTCAAGACAGCGTGTGGCGCTGGCGGCACCGAAGAATCCACCCAAGAAGGGAAGGCAGGCGAAGGAGCCCGAGCCGGAGCCTCCGAAGAACCGCTGGGAGACCGAGCTGCCGTTTTACGTTAGGGCCATGGTCGTCGCCGGAGATACGATGTTTCTCGCCGGTCCGCCCGAGCTGACCAAGACCAAGGGGCCGGGCGAAGAGGCGCTGATCCTCGCAAACCCGGAGGAAGCGGTCGCCGCCTGGAAAGGAAAGAAAGGCGGGCTGCTTTGGACGGTCTCAGCGGCGGACGGAAAGAAGCTCACCGAATACAAGCTCGACGCCCCGCCCGTGTTCGACGGCATGGCCGCCACCGACGGACGGCTCTATCTGGCCCTGACCGACGGGAGCCTCCTCTCGTTCGGCGAATGAGGCCGCGGCCGGCGGAACAAGCAACTGGACTTTTGGCAACATTTCAGCCAAGTGAAGTTGATCTTGGCTAGTCTTGTCGTTTCGGGTATGCAGAATGGCGGATCGCGTCATCGCCATCGGCGACATTCACGGCTACTCGGCGGCGCTGGCCGCCCTGGTGGCGGCGATTGATCCGCGTCCCGAGGATACCGTGGTCACGCTGGGCGACTACGTCGATCGCGGCCCCGACAGCCGGGGCGTGCTCGATCAGCTCATCGCCCTGTCCGAACGTTGCAGGTTGGTTCCCCTCCTGGGCAACCACGACGAGATGTTGTTGGACATTGTGTCTCTCCGCCTGTTCTTGCTTCGGGGCTGGCTCTCGTTCGGGGGCGACGCCACGCTGGCCTCGTACGGTTCGACCAACCCGAAGGACATCCCGGAAGAGCACATCGCGTTTCTCCGCAATTGCGTCCTTTGGCACGAGTCGGACGGGCACTTCTTCGTCCATGCGAGCTACGCCCCCCGCAAACCGCTCAAGAAGCAGCCGGCGGAGCTGCTGCTCTGGGAGTCCATCCGGGACGATCCCCCACGACCACACCGCTCCGGCAAGGTGGCGATCGTTGGGCACACGTCGCAGAAGAACGGCGAGATTCTCGACCTGGGCCACCTCAAGTGCATCGACACGTGCGTCTACGGCGACGGATGGTTGACCGCCCTGGAGGTCAACAGCGGCCAGGTCTGGCAGGCCGACAAGGACGGCCGGATGAGAGGGGTGGGGGATGAGGGGTGAGGGGTGAGGGGTGAGGGGTGAGGACAGAGGGTTCAGGGTTCAGGGTTCAGCACCTCTCGGCCGACGAAGAAACCCGTCGAATCAGTGTCCTGAACCGCGAATCCTGAACCCGCGTGAGGTGAATCTCTCCGCTCTCGCGTGCCTCCCCACTCCCCACCCCTCACTCCCCACCCCTCACTCCCCACCCCTCACTCCCCACCCCTCACTCCCCACTCTTCACTCCCCACTCTTCACTCCCCACTCCTCACTCTTCTCCGGCAAGCTGAGCGAGGGTGATCGCCCGAGCCCAGTTTCCCGAGAGCAGGTGGCAGACCGCCAGCAGCCGGGCGGAACGCGCGTCGGGGCAGAGGGCATGGCCGCGATGGGCTTGCCGGAGGGCTTCGGCGATCCGGCCGGCCCGCAGGTGCCACAGGCAACGTCGCCGGTACCCGGCACAGGCCGCGTGCGCGCTTCCGAGCAGCGTCAGATCGCACTGGCACCGCCGACACGTGTCGGCCCACGCTTGCCTCGCGTTGCAGGTCGGGCAGCGGACGCGACCAACCTCCGGTCGGTGCCCGTCGGTCATCGAGCCGTGCTGGGAAACCGCCATCAAACGTCTTCCAGGTAAAACACGAGGTCTTCGAGCTTCGGGAGGAGTTCCTCCATTTCCGCCTGGGACCGCTCCAAGATCGCCGTCCGGAGCTGTCCCGCCAATTCCCGCATCTCCGCGGCGTCCTCGGGGTTGACGCCCGGCGCAATCCGTTCGGCCTTGGAGATCAGCTCCTCGCAAGAGCCGATCGTCTGTTTCAGCTCCGGCGACAGGTCGGTATCGGCGTCCCGAGGGACGGGGGGCGCGCTCGTGCTCGACTCGAAAGCCGCCGCCACCCGCGCCAGGGCTTCCTCCCGGTTCTTGGCTCGAAAGCGAGAGACCGCGTTGTCGACGACCAAACGTTTTTCCAGGCCGGTGGCCCGTTCCGTGGCGGTCACTTTCAGGATGCCGTCGAGGTCGAGGTCGAAGCGGACGAGGATCTCGTTGCCGCGCTGGACCTCGGCCAAGCCCTTGAGGCGGAACTCTCCGACCGGGTCGTTGTGCCGGACGTCCTCGTCTTCACCCTGGAAGACGTGGATTCTCGCCGCGTCCTGGCCGTCGTACGTGGTGCCGAAGATTTCCGAGCGGCTGGCGGGCAGGGACGTGTTTCGCTCGATCACCGGAGAAAAATGGTTTGGGGAGAGAAACCCTTGGAGTGGCCCCAAGGTTCCGATGCCCAGCGTATGGGGCGTGATGTCGACGAGGATGGGCCCCACGTCGATTCCGGCGATCAGCCCGCCCTGGATGGCCGCCCCCATCGTCACGCAAAGGTCGGGATCGACCTCCGAGTGGACTTCCTGGGCCAACTGCTCTCGAAGCAGGCGATGCACCAGGGGGGTGCGGCTCGCGCCGCCGACGAGGATCACCTTGTCGATCTGGTTGACCCGCAGGTTGGCGTCGGTGAGCGACTCGTCGACGCAAGTCAGCGTCCGGTCCAAGAGCGGCCCGATCAGCTCCTCGTACTCGTGGCGTTCGATCTCTCGCTTCCAGTGCAGGGGAACGCCCCTTTTCTCGGCAATGAATTCCTCTTCAATCGTGGCAATCGCTTGAAAGGAGAGGGCTATCTTGGCTTCCTCCACCGCACGGAGAACCCGCGATTTGGCAACGAGCGACTCGCGGAGATCGACGCCGTGCTCCTTGGCGAAATCATCGCAGACCCAGTCAAGGAGCAACTGGTCGAAGTCGTCGCCCCCCAGACGCGTATCGCCGTGGCTGGAGAGCACCTCGACCACGCCCGCTTCGATCTGGACGACGGAGACGTCGAACGTCCCGCCCCCCAGGTCGTACACCAGCAGCCGTTCCATCCCTTCCGCCCGCGACTCGTAGCTCAGAGAAGCGGCGGTCGGCTCGTTGATAATCCGAACCACCTCCAACCCTGCCAACTCCCCTGCTTCGTGGGTGGCCTCCCGCTGGTTCTCGTTGAAGAAGGCGGGCACGGTGATCACCGCCTTCCGGACGGGATGGCCGAAGTGCCTTTCGGCGCGATCCTTGAGCGAGCGGAGGATGAAGGCGGAGATTTCCTGGGGCGTGTACTGCTGGTCGCCCAGCCGGATGAGCGTCTCCTCGCCCATGCGGCGTTTGATCGACCGCACGGTGCGATCCGGGGCCAGCACGCACTGGTTGCGGGCGGCCGCGCCGACGAGCAGACGACCTTCGCCGTCCAGGCCCACGACCGACGGCACCAGCGCCTCGCCCTCCTCGCGAAGCACGGTCACTTCCCCGTCTCGAAGGACGGCCACGGCACTGTTCGTGGTTCCCAGATCGATCCCCAGGATGGCTTCCATACGACGTTCCTCTCCCATTTTGACACGTT
>JBDRTC010000073.1:0-3942 GCA_043824335.1 Planctomycetota bacterium
CAGCTTCCCACGAGCACGAGAAAATGCCAGACGGGCTGGCTGCTGGTGGCCTTCGAGAGATCGTGGCGGAAGGTGTTGACGGCCCCGTCGTCGAAGCTCTGCGGCCCTTCGATCAGCTTGCCGACCGTGCCTCCCTCGGGCACGAGCCCGGCAAGCTGGCCCAGCAGGGGATCGTTGGTGGCCCGGCCGCGAAACTCGTCGGAGTAGGGCACGTTCACGCCGGTGCGGAGGGGGGCCTTCCCCGCGCCGGGGTTGATCATCACGAAGTAGCTTCCGGAATCACGCGCCGGAAAACTCCCGACGTAACGGCCGGGGGCGGTCTGCTCGATTTCGAGCTCGGTAGTGCTCAGCTCGGGCCCGGGGCGGACGACGTTGGCCGACATGTCGAGGAAGTTGAGGAACTCGTCGTCCTGATCCAGGGCGGTGATCACGACGCGGACCTGGCCGTCCTCGACGTCGGTGGCCACGGTGAACTTGCCCTCGTCGGCCGGCGGGCGCATCGCCCAGACGACCATCTGGCCGAAGAACTTGTCGTAGTTCTCCCAGTCGGTCCAGTCGGTGGCCCAGCGGGCGCCGGCGTCGCTGGTGAAGGCCACGGCCTTACCCAGCCCGTAGGTCCAGCTTGCAAGGATCGTGCGGTTCCGCTCGGCGCCCGGCTGGGGGGAGACCAGGGCGACCTCGACCAGGGGGTTGTCTTTGCGGGTGGTCATCACGAAGCCCTTGATCGGGGGCAGCGTTTGGCCGATGCCGCTTGTGATCTCGTGGTGAAACTTCACGTAGGGACGCACCCCGAGCGGGTTCTCGTAGATGAGCGGCTGGGCCACGCGGCGGGCCTCTCGTTGAAAAATCTTGGGAAGCGCTTTGGCGTTCTGCACACTGTAATATTTCCCGCCGGTTGCCCTGGCCAGGTCGGCGAGCGTTTTGCTCCCGGCCGGCCCGTGGCAGCCCACGGCCACGGTCGACACGGTGATCTTCGAGTTCGCCAGGGCATTGACGACGGCCCGGCCGGGCCTCGAGGGATCGCCGTCGCTGATGACGATCATGTGCTTGACGGCCGCGTCGGGCACTTTCTTGAAGCCGTCGAAGGCGAGCTTCATGCCGGGATCGAAGTCGGGCATGTCGCCGGGAACCATGCGGTCGATTCGGCCGAGCATCTGCTGGCTGTTCCCGCCCACCACGCAGAGCCCGGGCTTCCAAAGCCAGGCGCATCCGGCGGCGTTGTCGTAGTGGATCACGCCGCAATAGTCGCGCGGCCCCAGGGCCTTGAGCGCTTCCTCGGAGATCTTTTTCTGCCAATGGTTGCCCTGGGCCATTTCCGAGGCGTGCATCACCATGGCCAGCGCGCCGCGGGGAACCACCTTGGCGTCTTGGATCTGGAAGTCGACCGGCATGGCCTTTTCCAGCTCGGTGTTGGTCCAGCCGCCGGCGCCGAAGCTGTTGGGGCCTCCCAGCATCACCAGGCCCGCCCCCAATTGTTGCGTGTTGCGCACGAGCATGCGGATCTGCTGGTCGCTAAAGCGTTCCCGGGGAACGTTGGCCAGGATGACCGCGTCGTACTGCTGCAGCTCGGCCAGGCCGGCGAAGAGTTGCTTGCTGTCGCGCACGGTCACTTCGAGCTTTTGCCCTCCGAGCTGTTCGCCCTCGACGCTTTGGCGGCGGAGCGTGCGGATGAACCGCTCGAACTCGCCGGGGGTGTCTTCGTCTTCGATCACGAGCACCTTGCCCTTGCCGCGGATGTGGGCGAAGGTGGTGGCCCGGTTGTTCTGCTGCATCGTGTCGTCTTCGGGCCGGCTTGGTACGAACTCGGCTTCGTACTGGTAGAAGCCCGAGGCGTCGATGTCCTGCTGGACGGCGTACACCTGTTTGCCCGGCAGAAGGGTGACCTCGTCGTCGCTGATCACCTGGGCGCGTCCCTCGGCCCGGCGTTTAACGACCAGGCGCCCGGGCACGGCGCCCGCGTCGCTTCCGGCCGGTTGCTTCGTGTTGGTGACGACGACCCTCAGGTCGAAGGGCTGGCCTTCGCGGACGTTGCCGGGGATCGTCACCCGCTCGACGATCACTTCGCCCCGCTCCTGGTAGCGGACGGGCAGCACGTCGATGCCCACGCCGGCGCCGACGAGCCGCTGGGCCTGTTCGGCGGCGTCGCCCAGGTTCTCGTTGCCGTCGGTGACCAGCACGATCCGCTTCGAGGCGTCTTCGGGGAAGGAAGCCTGGGCCAGTCGCATCGCCCGGGCGAGGTCGGTGTGGTCGGGGTCGAGCTCGCTTTCCACGCGGGCGATCTGCACATCGTCGTCGAAGGGGGGGATCTCGATGGCGGCGTCGCGGCCGAACACGATTACTCCCACCTGATCCTCCCCCTCGCGATGCCTTTCAATCGCCTCATTGACATAGTCGACCATCGCCTCGCGGCGGTCGGCGGGAATGCTCAGCGACTGGTCCAGGAGATAGATGACCGTAAGCTGATCGTTCGTGTGGACCAACTGAATCTCGGCCACGGCGAGAATGAACGCCACGAGCACCAGGCTGCGCAGCCCGAGCGAAACCAACCGGCGGCCCAAGCCCAGCGCCGCCAGCCCCTTGAAGCTGAACCACCACACGACCGGCACCACGGCCAGGAGCAGGAGGTACCAGGGGGATTCGAAGCTAATGTCGTAGTCTAGCATGAGGGACGGTCGACCACGGAGGGGGATTGAAAATCGACAACTGCAAAATGTAAATTGCAAATTGGCGGATGGCAACGTGGATGGTCGAGAGGTCGGGTCACTGGTTCTTGTTGGGCTTGGTTTTGGCGGTGACGATGGATTGGGCGTTTCGTGCGGCAATTTTCAATTTGCATTTTGCATTGTCAATTTGCAATCTCCCCCTCAAACTCGAACCTTCTGCACCCGATGGTTGCCCGTATCGAGCACGTGGAGGTATCCCTGGCTGTCGCGCACCAGCGCCCAGGGGTTGGCCAGTTGCCCCTCGTTGCGGCCGTGGGTGCCCCAGCAGCCGAGCGAGCGGCCATCGGAGGTGAACCGCTGGATGCGGTGGTTGCCGAACTCGGAAACGTACACCGACACCGAGTCGTCTTCGTCCGGAGCGAGCACCAGGTCGTAGGGATAGGAGAGCTGGCCGGGGTGTGGGCCTTGGGCACCCCAGAGGCTGAGCAGATTTCCTTCGGTGTCGAAGACCTGGATGCGGTGGTTGCAGGCGTCGGTCACCCAAATCCGGTCGAGCGGGTCGACGGCCAAATTCTGAGGCCGGGCGAACTGGCCGGGCCGGGAGCCGGGCCCGCCCCATTGAAGGAGGAACCGGCCGTCGGGCGTGAACTTCTGAATCCGGTCGTATTCGCCGTACTCGCCGATGTAGATATTGCCCCGAGAGTCCTCGACGGCGTCGGTGACCAGGCCAAACTGACCCGGCTCTTGCCCAAACGTGCCGCCGATCGTCTGGAGCAAGTCTCCGCCAGGGGAATAGGCCAAGAGGCGGAAGTAGTGCGTGTCGGCGACCAGGATTCGTCCGTCGCGGGCGACCGACACCCCCGTCGGTTTCCCCGCCTCCTTTGCCGGTGTTCGCCACCCGCGGAGGAACCGGCCCATTGTGTCGAAGACCTGGATTCGGGCGGTCATGTCGATCACGTAGATGCGGTCCTCCCGATCGATGGCCATCGCCCGAGGCTTTTGGAATCGGCCGTCGGAGACCCCCCGGCGTCCCCACACCATTTCCAGTCGCCCCAGAGTGCTCTCGTTCCTCGTGCAGCCGGAAACGAAAGTCGCCAGCGCGGCGAGGCAATGCCTCCGCGTGATCCGGTGCAAGCGGGATCGGGGCGCCAAAGGCAAAGACTCGGACGAATCGTGCGGCTCGCGGTGGACCATGTCGCCAGAAGGATCGCAGCGTGACAAGGGTTTCTGCGTCGTCCGAACAGCCCGTTGAAACAGTAGTTCCTCGGGGATTTGGGTG
>JBDRTC010000074.1:0-2467 GCA_043824335.1 Planctomycetota bacterium
ATCGCACTTACGGTTGGAAGAGCTGCCCAGCGGTTCCTCCATCGAAAACGACTGGTCGAGCAGGAAGAGGAAACAGGCCTTGTTCTGGCGGCTGATCTCCTGGGAGTACGGCGGCCGTGGGGAATGTGACATGGGGAAGACTCTCCGGACCGCAGTTCGAGAACGGGTCGTGACTTTTCCCTGCGTTTAAGTATACTCAGTCTACCATGAAACGACCGGTTCCCAAACCTGAGTAGCGCAGCGTCGATGCGCTTCTCTTTCCCACATACCACCCGGAGGTGGGCGAAGCCTGATCAGGGGCGGCCGAACAACGTTTCCAGGTCTGCCCAGCCCGATCCGTCGAGAAGCTCGCGGGCGAAGCGTCCGGCTTCTTCAAAGGAGAGGGCCGGCTCTTCCCGGCTGGCACCCTTTTTCTTTCGATAGTCGTCAAGATCCGCTTCGAGCGACTCACAGAGGTCGGCCAGCTCGACCCAGGACATACGACGACTGGGAGCTTCGAGCAGCCGGTCTCTCGCCTCGTTGAACCGGGTGACGCACCTCCGCGGCACGGAGGAGCCCGGCGGCACCACGAACTCCTCCTTCCGGTAGGTTCCCACGTCGAACCGGGGGTCGGCGAGCGCTTCGAGCGTCGGGTAGCGCTTGTAACCGAAGAGCGTGCCGTCGGGGGCCGTCACCTCGGCGAAGAAGCCGCGGACGATCTCGTGGCCGGCCGTCTCCGCTTCTTGAAGCTGGGGCGACTCCGAGAGTCGCTTCTCGGGCAGAGACTCCCGCAACCACTGCCCGGCGCTCTGGCGAAGGGTCGACTTCACGGAATCGGTCGGGTAGCTGCCGACAATCCCGGCCGCGCTTTTCAGGCGGCCGTCGAAGGTGGCGGGGGGATTCTGTTTGAGGGCTTGGATCAGGTCCTCCGCCGCGCGGTCGGCGGCGGCCATCTCCAACTGCCGCGTCACCTCGCGGAGGTCTTGCTCGCGGGCATTGAGGAGGCGCTGCTCCGCGGCGGTGCGGCTAGCGCGATCGCCATGCTTGCTAAGGAAGGCTTTCAGCAGGGCGCCGCGCTCGTCGAGCGCGGTGGTCTGCTTCAACTCGGAGGCCAACTGCTCCACGTCGTCCCGGAACCGGGCCCGCTCTCCAAGCGTGTTCACCTTCGCGACCTCCGACGGCGAGAGCGCCGAGCGGAAGCCCGAGAGCAAATTGTCGCAAAGCTTGACGCACTCGTGGAACTCCTCCGGTTGAAAAGCCTCCCGGGCCGTATCGAGGAGCCGGGCGGCCGCCAACCGGTCCTCGCACTGTTTCATCCGGCGATCGAGGTCGGCGATGTGGCGGTCCACCAGCGCTACGAGAGGCCCGGCGCCGCCGGCCGATGATTCCTGACACTCCTGTTTCAGCTCCTGGTACTTCTGTTTCGACGCCTCATGCGCCCGCGTCAACTCTTCGAGACGCTCCTCCGCGGCTTCGAGATCTTCCAGAGGTGTCTGGTCGAAGGGCTCCGACGTGCTCGCCTGGGTCAGACGCTCGACCTTGAGGAACCGGCCGACCAGTTGCCGGGCCGCCGTCCACTTGGGCCAGTTGTCTCTCATCGGCGCGAAGCTGCTTTCCTCGGGTAGTTGCCCGAGCGCCGCAGGCGCCTCGCCGGAAAAGAGGTCTGCCTCGGCCAACTCTTCCACAAAAAGGGCGACGGCGGGAGAGTTGGGAACCGCGGGCCTCAGCGCACCATCCTCTTCCCATGTTCCTCGTTCGAGTTGGCCCTCGATCGAGCCGAGCTCGACGAAACTCCACACCGTCAGAACCGACAGCGGCAGGCAACCGAGGATCAAGATCAGAATGGGTTTCATGCCGGCGATTGGGGACTAGGGATTAGGAGTTGGGGACTCGGGGCTGGGGGCTGGGGACTCGCGGCGCGCGGCGTCGGGTTTTGGGGCGGCGTCGGTCGCTGCTGATTGATTGTTCTTGCCCAGGAGTCGGAGCCAGTCGAGGCCTTCGTCCGTCAACTCCAGCTTGATCGTGTATTGCTTCCCTTGCTCGATGGAGTCGATCACGTGAGAGGCTGCGGCGGTCACCTTTTCCGGCTCTTGGTTGAACGTCTGGTCGGAGCGCGGGGAGAAGAAGAAGCGGACGCGCAGCGAGGTCGTTTTCTCGAAGACGTCGGCCACTCGCTCGGCGTCGATGTCGCGCATTTCGATGTTCCGCAGGAGAAACCCTTCTTCGTTCTGCTCGACGACCCGGCATCCGGTCACGAGTTCTTCCCGGAACCAGGACGGCAGGGCTCGCCCCCCGGCGCCGGTGACCACCGGCTTGATCCGGGCGATGGCCGGCGGGTGCAAGCCCGGGGCGGGCCTCTCCTCAACGCGGAACCGGGCCTGAATCGACGGCAGGGCGCCCGCCGCGGGCCCTCGCTCGGCCGCCGACTTACCCGAAGCGGCCTCGCCCGCTACGGCCCGGTACAGGATCACGCTGATCCGACGGCACT
>JBDRTC010000075.1:0-2788 GCA_043824335.1 Planctomycetota bacterium
TTCCAGGAGTTTTAGATACGGCGCGTTGAGCCGCCGGGCTTCCGGCTCCAAGAGCCCAACCTCGACGTCGATCCCCGCGGCTTCCAATTCCGCGATTCCCCCGCCGGCCACTTGTGGAAACGGGTCCCGCTGGGCCACCACCACGCGGCCCGCGCCAGACTCGACGATCGCCCGACTGCACGGCGGCGTCTTGCCCTCGTGGCAGCACGGTTCCAGCGTCACGTACATGGTCGCCCCGGCGGCGCGGCGTCCGGCCAACTTCAATCCCTCGACCTCCGCATGCGCCTCCCCAAACCGCCGATGCCACCCCTCCCCAATGATCTCGGCCCCCTGGGCGATTACACACCCCACCATCGGATTCGGCTCGTCAAACCCCCGCCCCAGGGCAGCCAACTCCAAAGCCCGGTGCATGTGCCAGCGGTCAAGGTCGGATTGGTCCATCGGCGGCTCGCTGCTTCACGGTCACGCGGTTGAAGTGGATCTTACGTTGAACGGATCTTCGCCCCTATCTTTACTGACGACGGTTTCCACGACAAGCCTGCCGTTCGCCCGAGAGCGGAGCACCGCCGATCGCTTGTCCGCAGCGCGTCGCCCCACATCGCAAGTTGTTATACTGAAAGGTCTTGCGCCGTGCGACGTGGAGGCCGACGTGCCGTCGGCCGCTAAACAGGCTTGCGTCGTCGTAGAATTCCGAGTCCGGCGGCTGAACGGGCTTACGCCGCTGTAGAATTCCGAGTCCGGCCGTTGAACGGGTTTGCGTTGGGGTTGAGTTCGGACTCTGGCTGCGGAACGTGCGTGGGTCGCGGTCCGGTTCCGTGTTTAGCGGCCGACGGAACGTCGGCCTCCCTCCTGAGTCTGTTGCCGGCTCTTGCACCCCTCGAAACGTCCCCTTGGCGATTCTCCGCCTATGAGGTAACTTGACACAATCCAGGAGCCATTTAAGGAGGGATGCGATGGTGCCTCGCACGGAGAACGGAGGGGTGCGGAAGCGAGGGCGTGCTTCTGCCTCGGCGGCCGGAACGAAACCTGCTCGGCGGCGGAAGGTCGCCAAGCGACGATCCGGGGTGGTGGATAAGAAGCTCTCGCGGCTTCGCAAGCCGGAGGAGATGTCGCTGGAGGAGTGGCAGGTCGCCCTGCGGAGGCAGTTTGGCCGGGAGCAGAAGTTCCGGCTCAAGAACACCGGCGGCGATCCGCTCTTCTCGGAATTCGAGGTGACCAACCCCGAAACCGAGCGGACCTACCACGTGGCGATCCGCGGCTGTGGGCTGGGAGAGAATTATTGCTCCTGCCCCGACTTCACCGTCAATACCTTGGGCACCTGCAAACACGTCGAGTTCACGCTGGCCAAGCTGGAACGAAAACGGGGGGCCAAGCTGGCACTGGCGGCAGGCTACCAGCCGACGTTTTCCGAGATCTATCTCCAGTACGGCGCTCAACGGGTGGTCGTCTTTCGACCGGGCACGCAGTGTCCTTCCGCGCTCGATAGTTACGCTCGCCGGCACTTCGACGCCCAAAACCGGCTAAAGCCCGAAGCCTTCGGGCGTTTTCACACGTTCCTCAAGCGGGCCCAGGCCGGCCGGCACGAGGTGCGCTGCTATGAGGATGCCCTGGGCTTCATCGCCCAAGTGCGCGACAAGGCCGCGCTGGCCGATGACGTCCAGAAGGCGTTTCCCAGCGGTATCCGAAGCACGGCGTTCAAAAAACTTCTGAAGACCCAACTCTATCCCTATCAATGTACCGGCGCCCTGTTTGCCGCCGGAGCCGGGCGATGCCTGATCGCCGACGACATGGGCCTGGGTAAGACGATCGAGGCGCTCGCCGCCGTCGAGATTCTCGCCCGAATCCGCGGCCTCGAGCGCGTGCTGGTGATCTCGCCCACGTCGCTCAAGCACCAGTGGAAGCGGGAGATCGAAAAATTCGCCGACCGGGAAGCGATCGTGGTGGAAGGGCTCCTGGCCAAGCGGGCCCAACTGTACCAGGCCGATTCGTTCTACAAGCTGACGAACTACGACGTCGTCTACCGCGACCTGGAGCTGATTCGGCGCTGGCAGCCGGAGTTGATCATTCTGGACGAGGCCCAGCGGATCAAGAACTGGAAAACGCGCACGGCCCAGAGCGTCAAGCAGCTTGAGTCGGACTACGCGTTTGTGCTCACCGGCACGCCGCTGGAGAACCGTCTGGAGGAATTGCACTCGATCGTGGAGTTCGTCGACCGCTTCCGCCTGGGGCCGATGTTCCGCTTTCTGGCCGAGCACCAGCACGTGGAGGAGACGGGCCGCGTGGTGGGGTACCGCAACCTCTCGAACATCTCCCGCACGCTCGAGCCGATCCTGATTCGCCGGACCAAGGACAAAGTGCTGCCCGATCTCCCCGAGCGGCTGGAGAAGCGGCTCTTCGTGCCCATGACCGCCGAGCAGATGAACCACCACGAGGAGAACCGGGAGATCGTCGCCCGGATCGTCGCCAAGTGGAAGCGATACGGGTTCCTCTCGGAGGCCGACCAGCGGCGTCTCTTGATCGCGCTACAGAACATGCGGATGTCGTGCAACAGCACGTATCTGCTGGACAAGAAGACCGACTTCGGCGTGAAGGCCGACGAGGTGATCGACCTGTTGAGCGACGTCTTCGAGGAGCCGAACTCGAAGGTGGTTGTTTTCAGTCAATGGGTGCGGATGCACGAGCTGGTGATCCGCCGGCTCAAGGAGCGGAAGTGGGGCCACGTGATGTTCTACGGCGGCGTGCCCGGATCGCAGCGAAAGCACCTGATCCGGCGTTTCAAGGAAGACCC
>JBDRTC010000076.1:0-4422 GCA_043824335.1 Planctomycetota bacterium
CAAACACGGCCATCAAGCTCACGAGCTTCCGCACCGACCAGGGCCCGGCAAACACGCCGGTGGGCTTGGGGATCGTCACTGTGCCGATTCGCTCCGGCCGGCCCGGTGTGTCCGTCGGGGTTCGGTCCATGCGCTTGCCGCCGAATTGTGTCTCTAGGGGAAAGCTCGTCGCGGCAATGATCTTACCGCACCTCTCGCGCAGGGTCAAAAGCCTCCGGAGATGCCGTTTTCGGGGGACTCTTGCAGAAGCCCTACCCGCCGGTCATACTCGATTGGGCAATCTTCGGTTGCTCGCCCTGGCGTTCTCACCTTCCCGGGCACGCAAGAAAGGCGTGCTCTCGCTCCAGGCAAACACGAACCACATATTCTGGAGGACCGCGACATGCCTCGATCCCGTTGGACACGACGTGAAATGCTCAAAGCGGGGGCCGCGGCAATGGCACTGCCGACCTTGGTGCCCGGGCACGCCCTGGGGCTCAACGGGGCCGCCCCGGCAAGCGAAACCGTGAACGTGGGCGTGATCGGATGCGGTGGCCGCTCCCGATTGATCCGCGAGGGGGCCGACGTGCCCGCCTTCCGCGTCGTGGCCGCGGCCGACTGCGAGTTCCCCCGGGCCGAGGCCTACGTCAAGGAACTCTCGGGCGGGGCCAAGTGGGGCGCCTACGACGACTTCCGCAAAATGATCGACACCGAAAAGCTCGACGGCGTGATGGCCGAAACCACGACCCACTCCCGGGCCTGGGTCGTCATTCACGCAATGCTGGCCGGGTTGGACGTCTACATCGAAAAGCCCATGTGCCTGACGATCGCCGAAGGCCGGGCCATGGTCAATGCTGCCAGGAAGTGCAAGGCCGTCACCCAGGTCGGCACCCAGCAACGCTCGATGCCGATCAACAACTGGGCAAGCGACCTGGTCAAGAACGGGGCCATCGGCAAGATCCGCACGGTGCTCGCCCCCGACTTTGTCGGCCCCTTCCGCTGGACGAAAACCTCCTCGGCCGACGTGAAGGAGCCGGTCGAACCCTGGTGGGACACCTGGACGAACCAGGCCGAGCTGCGCCCCCACGATCCGGCGATCCACCGCGGCTGGGCCCGATGGTGGGACTACGACGGCGGCGGACTCTGCTTCGGCGTGACCGGCTGGGGGACCCATTCCTACGACCAGATCAACCGCGCCCTGGGCACCGACGACACCGGCCCGGTCGAGGTGCTCCTGGAAGAGCCGGTCGCCGACCGCGAGACCGGGAAGTTCGTGCCCCGGGAGACCGTCGGTGGGGTCGTCGTCGGCGACACGGGCGACATCGACACGGGCACCGCCTACCACGGCATGGCGAAGCTCACCGGCCCGCGGGCCAGGGTGAAGATGAAGTTCGCCAGCGGCACGGAATTGAGGCTCCACCTCGACGGCGACCGCGGCCCGGGGCTCGGGGCGATCTTCGTCGGCGAGAAGGGCAAGATAGAGATCAATCGCAACAAGCTCGCCAGCAACCCCAAGGAGCTGGTCCGCTCGCCTGAGAACCCCGGCCCCAACAAGCGGGCCGAGACGGCCTACCACATCGAGAATTGGGTCGATTGCATCAAGAGCCGCGCTTTGTGCAACGCCGACATCGAGATCGGCCTTCGGGCGACCACGCTCTGCTACCTGGTGAACATCGTCCGCGACGTCGGCCGGGTCGGCGAAACCCTGAAGTGGGACCCGGTCGCCGAGCGCTTCACCAACTGCGACGAGGGAAACAAGCTCCTCGACCGCCCGCGCCGCAAGGGCTACGAGCTACCTGAGGTGGGCTGAGAACCGGCCGAACGATCGCATCCCCGTTGCGTGTTGGTGCGGCAGTTGCACTGCCGCACCGTAGGGAGAGGGAGGGGGACATTCTAGTTTTCTCTAGGCGAGCGAGAGTACGCGAGAAAGTAGAATGTCCCCTTTTCCCTGAGGGCTATGCGAAGCGTGTAGTACAGAAGCTGCGTCGTGTGGCATTTGCACGGAGCAGCGAAAGGAGATGCTTGGCTAACAAGACTACTTGCCACTCGGAAACAGGTGCGAGGTTACCGCCATGGCTCGGGAATGGTTTGCCTTAATGGGCAGCGGGAAGCAAGGACCGTTCTCGTCTGCACAGTTGAAGGAACTGGCGACCTATCGCAAGATTCTTCCAGGCACCAAGGTCAAGAAGGGTGCGGACGGCGAGTGGGTTCCTGCTAGTAGGGTCTCTGGTCTATTCAACGTTGAAGTACCAACACCGCCACCACCACCTCCACCGATTCCACGCCAGGAAGCCGGAGACTCTGCACAACCTCAGTTTGTGCCTATTCCAGAATCGCCTCCTGTGCAACCAGAGTTTGTTACTTTGACCTGTCCGACATGCAGCGGAAAGCTCGAAGTCACGAATGATGTTGACCGCTTTGCCTGTGGTTACTGTGGCAACGAGCATATGGTAATGCGAAGCGGCGGTATTGTTTCACTTGCCCCGGTGGTACAGGAAATCAAGGGAGTCAAGGCAGGCGTCGACCGAACAGCGTCGGAACTGGCTATCATGCGTCTTGACGCTGAAATTCGTGCGTTAGAGCGGGACAAGGGCAAGTTAGCCGAAGCTGGCGGGGTGTCACAAATTGGGAAGCCATTACTCATAGCTGCGGCGGTTATGGGATTGTTTGGCCTTGGTTTCTTGGGAACTGAGGCGTGGGTAGCTGGCATCGTTTACCTCATTGTAGGGGCTCTAACCCTTGTCGCCGCATTTAGACGGATGTCTCTGGAGGCAGACAAGCATATTGAACGTGAGAAGCAACTGAATCGAGCCATCGCCAATAAACGGGAAGAGCTTGCAAAGCACCGTCGAATAGTCTCTTGCGACGGAGACTGACGGACTGACTAGAGTGATTGAGTCAGCAACATCACAGAGGACATTTGAAAGGTGAACTCACAGGCGGGCACCGTTCAACGCCAGCGTGGCCCTAGAAAGCTCACACTGTCAACCTACGAAGCGGAGATGGGCGGGTCGTGTGGTACGTGGGCTGCGTCTTGTGGCGTCGAGATGGAGCAGCGGAAGAAGGTGTTTGACTGACCGCAACCACGAAGGGGGAACATGATGGACGGCTTATACGACGATTACTGGCGGCGACATCTTGACAAGGTAATACCGCTCATTGAAAGCGACGAAGACTTCGCACAGATTGACCTTCCGTATGAACGTGCTTTCAAGGGAAGGAAGGATACGTCATTTAATATGGCCGTAAAATGCACTAGGGGTTTTTGGAGGAACCAAGGAGCACGACATCTAAACGTGCTTGCCGCTGCCGTAATGAAATACTGTAAAGAGGGAGTTGTCTATAGGATCTCGTCACGAATCAATCCCGACCGGACGACATTCCGAAAAACCATCACGAAATCTGAAGATTCGGGAGACTTCATGACTTCTCTTGAAAGTTCTGTCGCAGAGCATATCAAAGACCATTATGAAGAGAGCGAGAGCCGACGGGATACCCCAAGTAAGGACGAGTTGTTTGCGAAAATGGACGTGCTGAAACCAAAGATAATCGAATTGGATAGAAGAAGGTTTGTGGAAGGTGAAGAATGGAGACGGGGCGATCTTCCAGAATTGCAGAGAATTCTTTTTGACAACGCTGATAATCTCTCTGCTGAAACGAGGTTTCTGGCTTTTTGGCTGTGCTGTGTAATCGACCGACAGGTGTCATATGAAACAGTCTGGACTGAAGGGTTACACAGAATCTTGGAGTACATGCTCCATAATGGTCCAATTCCCCAACTTAGGTTTGATGAGTCAAGGCATATCCTTGCGACGATGGGCAGCATTGATGAATGCGGCAAGAGCCTGAGCAGGTGGTTCATTAACGTTATTGATTCACTGGCTCAGACTCGGCAACCTGGCAATCTTCGCAGAATGACTGGGCGTATCGCCAGATACTTGCTTGGACTGACCTATATAGAAGTTTCCCATCTGGATAATGGAAGTCCAGGACTTCTTGGAACATGGAAGAGACTATGGATGTTCGTGATGTTCGTACGAAGAGACCAGACGAGAATAAGGAAATTGATTGAAGAGGTGTTTATAGAATCTGGAAGACGAGAGCTTATTGACATCTGGTATGATGATGAGGTGTTCAGCCAAACTGAAAGTGAATTGCCAGTCGATGGAAGAGTGAACGGATTCTTCGACGGTTTGGGTTTTTCGGGCGACCTGGAAGAGATTGGCAGGGCATCCCATGAATGGGGCGGAAATAACAAGTTGCCGCCCTCAGTGTTAGATGTTGTTTTCGTTCCTGGGTTTAATAATGAGTTGTTGGAATACGGGATAGAGCAAGGGGTCGAATTAACTAAGTGGTGGAAGACTCGGTAAGGTTCAGGGCCTTGTAGCAAAGTTGGAGATCGGATTTCCAGCAGCTTTCCTCCGCATCGAAAACGTGTTTGGG
>JBDRTC010000077.1:0-9710 GCA_043824335.1 Planctomycetota bacterium
GGCGCGTTTAACTAACTGGACGCTTGTGGGTGCAAACTCGTCGGATTCGGCATACCCAGTTTTCAGAGCCTCTTGACAACGCAGTGTACAACCGAGTTATGCACTGCTGGGCAAACCAGCAGTGGCACCCGACCGCTAGACCCACCACGGCACGCGATGCGGTAGAATAAACGTAAACGTGCAGCGGCAAGGGGCAATGTGCCCGCCCTCGCGGTGCCACCCGCCGCAGGCTTGTTCACCCGGTTCGTTGACATTGGCTGGCGGCGTCGCTATACGGGCGGGTGGATCGGTGACGCGTTTGACGGCCTACCAACACGGGAGGGCTGAGAGATGAAACGCTGGGTTGTTGGATTGGCGATGGTGGTGTGGCCAACCCTCGTAAGCGGCCAGGTCCGGACGTGGACGGACGACACGGGCAAGCACAAGACAGAAGCAGAGTTCATCAGTCACGAGGATGGCGTCGTCAAACTCAAGAAAGCGGACGGGCAGGTCGTAGAGTTGCCGCTGGAACGGTTGTCTGGCGCGGACCGCGAGTGGGTGGGGCGTCAAAGCCTTTCGCCCGACGTGAAGGCATATTTCGAGCAGGTCGATCGCCAACGAGTTGAGGCAATCACGGAGGCCGAAGCACAACTTGAGAAGGAACAGGCCAATATCAAGAAGCTGCAACGCGCCAAGGACCGCCGCGGGGTGCTGAAAGCCAAGGAGGAGGTTCGGCTCCTGCGCGAACGGTTGGAGTCTCTTCGCGAGAACGATCCGCCGTTTATGCCCAAGCTGGACCTACGAAACCTCAAGGTCGGCGACGTGGGCGTGCTCGACGTACCGGAAACGGGCGGAATAACCCCTTTGTGGTCGCTTGAGGTCGTGGATGTCGTCGATGAAGACGAATTCCTTGCAGTATGTTCCTATTCTACCACACGAACAGTAGTGAACAGGGACACCGGCGTTAGTGTCCGGCGCCCCGGCCCGCGAGCCCGCGAACCAGTGCTGTGGATACGGGGGCTACCCACCCACGATGTCGCAAGCGGGGACAAGCTCGTTCCCCAATGGATTCGTAGTCTCCCCCACCTTCCCGCAAACGGGGGCAAGCTCGTTCCCCATGAGCCTTTCCGTGTCGCTGGCACTAGACAATATGAGACTGCCGGCGGAGGATTGAATACCGTGCGAGTGCTTGAACTTATTACGCTACCAGACAAGCATCCACCTTCGCCATCTGGTCCTTAGTCGGAGCCCTCAGCATCACCGTTGGCTGGTGGCGGAGGAAGCGGGCAGCGTAGCGGAACTTGGGGACACGCCCCCTGCCGCCGCCGGGTCGTGACTCCGGCGGCCTCGAGGCCGTTTTGCCAAAGACCAATCGCCGGGTGGCACTGCTGGCTTGTCCAGCAGTGCGATGGGCGGTGTCAATCGTCTCTGGGGTCGAAGAACTCCGCCGGGAGGCCGTGGACGACGGGGAGGAGCGGATCTTGGGGCGGTTCTTCGGCGGCGTGGTGTCTTGCAGTGGACCAACGCCAATCGACCGCCGCACGGCATAGCCCGCGTCGGACTGGATTCATGTGGACGTAGTCGATCGACGACAACACCGTCTTCGCCTCGGTCAGGTTCCGGTCGTAGCCCGGGCCTTCCTGCCAGAAACGAAACGTCTGGACGCCGGGCCGTTGACGGATCGTGAGTTTCTCCAGAAGCGGACTTCCTGCTTCAGCCAAGAGCTTCTTGATTCGATAGGAGTATGGGCGCTTGATCGCCCGAAGCAACCGGTCGATTCCGTCCGCTTCAGCCCGAGGGTAGACGACGAGATGAACGTGTTCGGGCATGTAAACGAACGCTGCCAGCCGGTAGCCGTGCCCGAGCATGGCTCGATCCACGCTCCGGCTGAGTTCCGCCCGCCAGACGTCGTTCGTCAGCAAGGGCATCCGACGGTAGCAGGAGAAGGTCAGCTCGCGAAGATGTCCCGGATCGTCGTAATGGCGAACTCGCTTCTGGTGTGGCCGGTCCGGTTCCATAATCGGATATGGTACATGCACTCGGCACTGCTGGGCAAGCCAGCAGTGGCACCCTGCGGAACGCCAATGCCACGCGCCCGAGCCGCCGAGTGAGATGGAATTCGAGGAGAAGCCTGGGGAGATCCTGTGGTCTACGACGAATTACTGGCCGCCCGGGTTCGCAAGGCGCTGGCTCGGCGGAAGGGCGTCACCGAAAAGAAGATGTTCGGCGGCGTCGGCTTCTTGCTTGGCGGCAACATGGGCGTGGGCGTGTGGAAGGATTCTTTGATTCTCCGCCTCGGCCCGGACCAGTATGAAGGGGCGCTCCGCGAGCCGGGCGTCAAGCCGTTCGACATCACCGGGCGGCCCATGAAGGGCTGGGTGATGGTCGAGCCGGGCGGCATCGAGCCCGACGAAGACTTGCGCGCCTGGGTCCGCCGTGCCGTCACGTTCACCGGCACGCTGCCGCCGAAGCCATGACGAGAGTCAAGCACCTCCAAGACAGCGTGCACTGCTTCTGCGAAGCAGTGCACGTCGCAACTCCGCAGCACTGCTTGCCTTGCGGCAAGCAGTGGCACACGGTGGTGAGAAAAGCGGGGGAGCGCCCGCCGTTGTGAGAATACGGGCCCCTGGAAAACCCGGGTGTCCACGGAGTCTACGTCGGTATTGGAGGATTTCGGCGGATTTGCTAAAAGAGGCCGTCTCAGCCGGGCCGCTCAGGAACGGATTGGCAATCGGGCTCGGCGCCGCCCTCAGCACGGATGAACCGTCGGATGAAGAATTTTGGCAGGGTGCTGCTCTTATCGCTCCGATATCGCTACACGTTCCTCGCTTCGGTCCTCTGCGCGCTGTTGGTCAGTGTTTTGTGGGGCGGGAACATCACTGCGGTCTATCCTTTCGTGCAAGTTGCCTTCGAGGAGGATTCGCTCCAGCAGGCGGTCGATTCGAGGATCGAGCAGGCGGTTGAGAAGTCGGCCGATCTGCGTACGGAGATCGAGGCGCTTCGACGTCAATCGGCCCAAAGTGCGCCCGAGAAGCGAGAAAAGATCGACGCTCGCCTGGGCGTTGCCGAAACAGATCTGGCCGCCGAGGAAGATGCGCTTGGGTGGTATCGCCGGGCGGAGCCGTACGTCGACCGCTATGTGCCCCACGATCGCTTCAAGACCTTGGCCCTGTTGATCGGCGTGTTGCTCGCGGCGACCGCCGTGAAAAGCCTGTTTGTGATCGCCAACTCGATTCTGGTCGGCCGGCTTACGCAACTGGGGACCTTTGAGCTGAGGAAGCTCTTCTATCGCCGCACGCTGAGGATGGACCTGGCCACGTTCACCGGCGAGGGGACGGCCGACTTGATGAGCCGCTTCACGCACGACATGCAGAGCGTGGCCGCGGGACTCAACGTGCTGTTGGGCAAGCTGGTCCGCGAGCCGCTGAAGATGGTGGTCTGCCTGATCGGCGCCGCCTGCGTCTGCTGGCGACTGCTCCTGTTCTCGCTGGTGATTGCCCCGCTGGCGGCGATGTTGATCCGGTGGCTGGCCAAGACGCTCAAGCGGGCGAATCGCCGGGCCATGGAGGAGATGGCCGAGCTTTACAACACGTTGGGAGAAACCTTTCAGGCGATCAAGGTCATCAAGGCCTTCACCATGGAGCGGCAGGAGCGAAACCGGTTCTACTCCAACACCAAGCAGTACTACAAGAAGTCGATGCGGATCGTGCGATACGACTCCCTGTCGCACCCCATCGTCGAGATGATGGGCATGCTCATCATCTGCCTTGCGCTGCTGACCGGGGCCTATCTGGTCCTCCGGGGGGAAACGCACCTCTTGGGAATTCGCATGAGCCAGCGGCCGCTGAGCATGGCGTCGCTGGTGATGTTCTACGGTTTCCTGGTCGGGGCGGCCGACCCGGCGAGAAAGCTCTCCGTGGTGTTGACTCAACTGCAGCGGGGGGTGGCGGGCGCCGACCGGATCTACACCATGCTCGACCGCGAGCCGAAGGTCTGCGACCCGATCCACGCCCGTCCGCTGGCCCGACACCACGAGCACCTGACGTTCGAGGGGGTCGACTTCGCCTACGTTCCTGAAAAGCCCGTGCTCCGCGGCATCGACCTCAAGATCAAGTTCGGCGAAACGATCGCCATTGTGGGGCCCAGCGGGTGCGGAAAGAGCACCCTGGCCAACCTGATTCCCCGGTTCGCCGACCCCGACGCGGGCACCATCCGTCTGGACGGGGTGCCGCTGGCCGAAGCCCGGCTTCGCGATCTCAGAAGCCAGATCGGCCTGGTCACCCAAGAGCCCGTCCTGTTCGACGACACCGTTCTGGCCAACATCCGCTACGGCACGCCGCAGGCGACGAAGGAGCAGGTGATCCGGGCGGCGAAGCAGGCCCACGCGCATCGCTTCATCGAGCAGGAGCTATCCCGGGGCTACGAAACGGCCGTCGGCCCGATGGGTGGCCAGCTCTCCGGCGGCCAGCGACAGCGGATCGCGCTTGCGCGGGCGATCCTCCGCGACCCGGCCATCCTCATCCTCGACGAGGCCACCAGTCAAATCGACCTGGAAAGCGAGCAACTGATCCAAAAGGTGCTCGATCAGTTTATCCGTGGCCGGACGGCGGTGATCATTACCCACCGCCTGGCGACTCTGGCGCTGGCCGACCGGATCGTGGCCATGCAGGACGGGCGGATCGTCGACGCAGGGACGCACGAGGAACTGACCCGTCGCTGCACGTTCTACCAGCGCCTCTACGAGATCCAGTTCGACGGTCTTCGGGAGATTGCCTAGCCGGTCTGTCAAACTCGAAATGACGGGTTGGGTGCCACTGGCGTCTCGCCAGTGCTGCCGTGAAAGCACGGGCAAGATGCCCGTGGCACCCGTCAGAACAGTCTTAACAGACCACTGGCCCCTTTTTCACCGGCTGGCAGGCGCGAGCGACTTTCCGCGGAATTCATCCATCTCCTCGGTGAATGGCACACTGTTTGCGGTTAAGAGAAAACGTCTCTGCGAAAGCAGAGCAGTCACCCCCCCCAGAGAACCCGGTGGCTCGCTTGCGAGCCACCGGGGGTGGGGCAGAGAAGAGGCTTCTATTTTTTCTGCGGGGCCGGCAGACGGAAGAGGTGCGTACGACGCTTGAGTGAATGCCGTCGGGACTCAGCTCACAGCTCGAATCCCCTCTGCGGAACAGAAGAGGATACCCTCCCGACGGGTCGGAAGCACCGGCTTCCGAGGCAACACCGGCGAGTTGGGGAACAGCAATCTCGGCTGTCTCCAGCTCGCCTGTTTTATTTTGATACAGCATTATTGAACAAGTGTAGCAAAATAAAACACTTTTCGCTTGCTGGGATTATTCACAATGCCGGTAGCACAGGCTTCCAGCCTGTGGCTGGGCCTCACAGGCAAGATGCCTGTGCTACTGCCGTGGCGGAATTTCCAGCTCGACGCCGATCGGCAACACGTTGGCACTGGGCAAGAGGTCGCGGTTGGCCTCGAAGATTTCCAGGTAGCGATTTCCGTCGCCCAGGTAGCGTTCGGCCAGGTCGCGGAGCGTGTCGCCATCGACGATCTTGTGGGTCCCGGCCGACTCGATGGAGGGCTCGGTCCCGGGAATTCCCGGCCGCCTCGACGGATCCCCCCCGGACGTCCATTCGTCGGAGACATCGGGATAGCTTCTCGCCAACCGGGGAGGAGGCGCGCCGGAGTCGATCGAAGCGGGATCGCTCGCCCGGAGGTCGGGGGCCCGAGGCTCGCGCGGCGCCTCGGACTGGGGCCCGGTCAGGGCCGTCAGCCGATCGGGCGGAGCCGGTGCGTCGGCCGCCGGCCCGTTCTGCTGGCGGAGCACCAGCAGCTTGTCGTGGGAGGGCGGCTCCGCCGTGCGGGCTTGGGGCGTGGGGTGCCGAAACAGCATGGCCAGGGCGATCCCCGCTCCCAAAACACCAGCCGCCAAAACGACCTTCAGGCCGCGATCCATGGAGGCAACCTCGTTTGCCCGTGCTCTTAGTTCAAGTTTGTGGGTGGCACTGGCTGCTTGTCAGCCAGTGCATCCCGCTCTCGTCCCGCCCAAGACGGACACCGGCTGACAAGCAGCCAGTGCCACCCAGCTGCCAAGAGCGAAGTTGACGGACCACCAGGGAATCCCAATTCAGGAACTCCGCGAAACCGTCGCGTATCTCCTGGGTATCGGGAGCCGAGAGGGTGCGGTTTGAGTCGAGGGGCGGCATCCGGCGAACATCCGCCTCGGCCGGGTCCGCTTCTGGCGAGTTTGGCGATGGTGCCGCGATACGCCCTTACCCCAACCCTCTCCCAGAGGGAGAGGGCACCTCTTGCCGAAGCCGATTGAGCGGAATGACGAGGCTCAGGCACGCCGGGCGGCCGGCTTGCGCTTCTGTGCGGAGGCCGAGGCGCTGGCCATCCAGAACAGCGCCGGGGAGGCCACGAAGATCGAGCTGTAGGTCCCCACCACCACGCCGACGACCAGCGCGAAGGCGAACACGTGGATCCCCTGGCCGCCGCCGATGTACAGCACGACCACCACGATGAGCGTGGTCAGCGACGTGAGCAGGGTGCGGCTGAGCGTCTGGTTGATGCTGGTGTTGATCATCTCCTCGGTGAACCCCGGGCTCTTCCCCCGCACCTCGCGGATGCGGTCGAAGACGACGATCGTGTCGTTGAGCGAGTAGCCGATGATCGTCAGGAAGGCGGCCAGGACGGGTAAGCCGATCTTGAACTCGTCGATCAAGAGGAAGCCGAGCACGGGGGCCAGGTAGGCGGTCAGGGCGATCACGCCGAGGGTGATCATCACGTCGTGCACCAGGGCGATCACCGCGGCCAGGCCGAACATCACCCGCTGGAACCGAATCCAGATGTAGCCCACGATGAACACCAGGCTGGCCAACAGGGCCATGACGGCGTCGACCCTGGTCTTGCCGGCCACCTGCGCGCCGATCGTGTTCGACGAGGGGAAGTACGGCTCCGACTCGAACTGCGCTTCCACCGCGGAAAGGAGCAGTTGGGCCTTCTCCTGCGGCAGATTGAGCTTCACGAACCAGGTGTCGCGGACCGCTTCGGGGTCGACGGTGAGCAGCGCGTCGTCGGTGAACAACTGGGCGTCCACGGTTCCCTGGGGCAGCTTGTCCTCCCGTGTCAACTCGGCGATCTTCCCGGCAAACGTTTCCGCCAGCCTTTCGTAGCTGGCCTTGTGCTCAAACTCGAGTTTCGCGCGGGTGCTCTTTGCGAAGACGGCCGAATCCGCCGCGCCGTTGGAGGCCGGCTCCTCGCCCGGGTTGGCCGCGTCGGCCTCCGGCGGCAGGAGGGTGACCGTTAACGCGTGAGGCGCCAGCTCGTCGCCGAACGTGTTCTTGAGCTGGTTCTTGATCTCATCGAGGACTTTGTCGGAATCGACGTCGGGTCCCGGTTTCAGTTCGCGGGTTCCGGACGTGTTGATCATGAACTCGTGGCCCGACTCCGTTTGATTGAGGGCGCGCACGTCGCTGACGGCCAGGTCTTCGAGGCCCGCTCCGTCTTCCCCCAGCTTCGTGCGGACGTCGGTGATGTCTTGCGACTCGTTAAAGACGACTTGAATCGACACGCCGCCGGTGAAGTCGATGTCCAAGAGGCCCGACCCCCGGAACACGACGGCGCCCAGCCCGATCACGATCACCCCAATCGACGCGGCCGCGCCCAGGCGGCGCATGCCGAGGAAATCGATCTGGGTTTTTCCCAGCATCTGGAGCATGCCGAGGCGGGTGATCCACTTCTGGCGATCGGCCACGTCGAACACGAGCCGCGAGCAGTAGATTGCGGTGAACATGCTGAGCACCACGCCCAGCCACAAGATGACGGCAAAGCCCTTGATCTGGTCGGTGCCGATCACGTAGAGCACGGTGGCGACGATCAACGTGGTGAGGTTGGCGTCGATGATGGTCGTCGTCGCCCTGGCGAACCCGTTGCGGATCGCCATGCGCAGCGCGGCCTGCCGGCTCAGCTCCTCGCGGATCCGCTCGAAGATGAGCACGTTGGCGTCGACGGCCATGCCCACGGTGAGCACCAGTCCGGCCAGGCCCGGCAGGGTGAAGGCCGCCTTGATCGAGATCATCACCGCCAGGATCAAGACGAGGTTCATCAACAGCGCCGCGCAGGCCACAATGCCGGCGAAGCGGTAGTAAACCAGCATGAAGGCGAGCACCAGGAGCATCGACACGACGATGGCAATGCTCCCCCGTTCGATCGTGTCCCGGCCCAGCCCGGGCCCCCGGTACATCTCGCTGATCGGCTCCTCGCTCAAGGCAGTGGGAAGACTGCCGGCGTTGAGGATGTCGACCATGTCCTCGACTTCCTGCCGCGTGAAGTCGCCGGTGATTTCACCCCGCTGGAAGATGGTGCTGCGGATCGACGGAGCCGATTGGAGATAGCCGTCGAGAATGATGCCCAGATGGCGGTTGAAGCCGTCCGCTTCATTCGGCAGGTTCTTCCCCGTGAGCGCCCCGAACAGGTTCCCCCCCGTTTGATTGAAGGTGAAGAGCACGCTGGGCCGAGCCGATTGATCCATGCCGGGCCTGGAATTCACCAGGTATCCGCCGTTGACGTTGAAAACGTCAATGACGATCAAGAACTCCGTCCACTCGTAGTCGCGGTAGGTCCTCTTTCGGTGAACCGTTTCCGCCGAGCCGGAAAAGCCGAGAAGCTGCTCTTCCTCCCCTTTGGCGGCCCGCACCCAACGGGCCTGTAGCTTGGGGCGGCCTTTCGCGTCGAGAACCCGGTTGCCTTCTGGATCGACCTCGTACAGCTCCCTGGCGTTCTCCGCCGCGAGAGCCCGATCGATCAACGGCTTGTGATCGCGCTGGTTGGCCAGGATGCGGAACTCCAGCGTGCCGGCGCTGGAGATCTTCCCCTTGATTCGTTCCAGCTCCTCTTCGTCGGCCTCGGGGATGATGATCTCGATCTGCTTGTTGCCGTACTCGCGAATGGTCAGCTCGCGGACATTGCTCGGGTCGACGCGGCGCCGGATCGCTTGGATGAGCCGATCCATGTCGAACTGGCGGGCTTGGAAGGCGTCGTCCGCCGCCTCTTCTTCTCCTTCCCCCTCTTCCCCGGTGCCTTTCCCCGCCGGGGCAGCGCCCGGCTGGTTCTCGTCCTCGAACTCGTAGACCAGGATCACGCCGCCGCTCAGATCGATGCCTCGTTTGGGTGGCCAGCCCATGATGGTGATCGCCAGCCCGGCGAAGATGGCGAAGAAGACGACGGCGATCCTCCCGGAGTAGTCGGGCATGCGCCACTTGCGCGAGAGATAGGCGCCCAGCCAAGCGGGCACGGCCACCAGGGCCACGGCGACCCACAGGTTGCGCAGCCCGGCGAGCACGTCGACGTACTGGTCGAACTGCTTGCCGAACACCGGGTCCAGAGGCCCCAGCACCAAGCGGCCCAGGTAGATCACCACCGCGGCGGCCAGCCCGAGACCGACCACGGCGATCGGCCAGGCCCAGAGCGGCTGCCGCCAGCCCTTTGTCAGGCGTTTCCCCAGGTAGAACGGGCCGATCAAGACGGCCAGAAAAAGTGCCAGGCACGCCAGGTTGAAGACGGTCCTTGCCCCCCAGGATTCGATCAACTCGGCGCCCGCCTCGCCCTCCGCGGGTTCTGCCTCCGGCTCTCCCTCTCCGGCAAGCGGTTCCGCTACCGGCTCGGGGGCATCCGGTTCCGCCGTCGTTTCTTCCACCGCCGGTTCGGTCGGCGACTCTTCCGCCGG
>JBDRTC010000078.1:0-10042 GCA_043824335.1 Planctomycetota bacterium
ACGAGGGGTCGCCGAGCTCGATCTTCTTGCCCTCGAAGTGGATGCTGATCGCGCGCGACGCCTTCAACGGGTGCGTCCTCTGGAAACGGCCGATCCCGAAATGGCACGTGCGGCTCTGGCCGCTCAAGAGCGGGCCGGCCCAACTCGCCCGCCGGCTCGTGGCCGTCGATCAGACCGTTTACGTCACGCTCGACCTGGACGCCCCGCTCACCGCCTTGAGCGCCGCAACCGGTGAGACGATCCGCACCTACGCGGGCACCGAGGGCACGGAAGAAATCCTCTACTCCGACGGAGTCGTGTTTGCCGTCGCCCGGCCCGAGGGCGTCGAGGCGACCATGCACCGCGACGATTACGAAAGCCTCGCGGCCGTCAGGAAGCACCGGCAAACGTGGCAGTGGGAGCCGGAGCCCAGGTTGATCCTGGCGCTCAACGCGGAGACCGGCGCCCCGCTTTGGCGGGCGCGAACGCCCGTGGCCCAAGCGACCCTGGCCGTGGACGAACGGAGCGTCTACCTCTACGACGGCGAAAGGATCGTTTGCCTCGATCGGTCCGACGGCCAGGCCAGGTGGAAATCGGAGCCCGTGGCCGGCCGGCCCTTGAATCACACCGGCTACACGCCCAACCTGGTCGTTTACGGCGACGTGGTCCTGTTCGCCGGCGGCAACCGGAAGATGACCGCCGTGTCGGCCGAAAACGGCCAAACGCTTTGGGAGGCCGAGCACCACCGCGGCGGGCACAACTCGCCGGAGGACCTGCTGGTGGTCGGCGGACTTGTCTGGTCCGCGGCCATCGCCGGGGGCGGTGACTCGGGCCTTTGGACCGGGCGCGACCTCAAGACGGGCGAAGTCAAGAACGAGTTCCCACCCGACGTCGACACCTATTGGTTCCATCACCGCTGTCACCGGGCCAAGGCGACCGACAACTACCTGCTCCCGTCGCGCACCGGGATCGAGTTCGTCGACTTCAACAAGAAGACCTGGGAGATCAACCACTGGGTGCGGGGCGCGTGTCTTTACGGCATCATGCCCTGTAACGGCATGATCTATGCCCCCCAGCATCCGTGCGCCTGTTATCCCGAGGCGAAGCTCGACGGCTTCAACGCCCTGGCCCCGGCCTCGCAAGGCCCCCGAATCCCCGAGGAGGCCGCGGCCGAGGAGCGTCTGGAGCGTGGCCCGGCGTACGAAGCGCGCGGGGATAAACCCCGCGGCTCGAAGCCTGCAACTTCCGAGGATTGGCCGACCTATCGGCACGACGCCTCGCGCGGCGGCCGGACGGAAACGGCCGTCCCCACCGATCTCGAAGAGGCCTGGAAGACCGAGCTGGGCGGAAAGCTCACGAGCGTGGTCGTTGCCGAAGGAAAGCTCTTCGTCGCCGCGATCGACACCCATTCGGTTCACGCCCTCGACGCCGAGAGCGGCAAGGAACTCTGGAGCCACACCGCGGGCGGACGCGTCGATTCCCCGCCCACGATCCACCAGGGAATGGCGCTCTTCGGCTCGGCCGACGGGTACGTCTATTGCCTTCGGGCCGCCGACGGCGAGCTGGTCTGGCGGTTCCGCGCCGCCCCGATCGACCAACGCTTGGTGGCGTTCGAGCAACTCGAGAGCGTCTGGCCCGTGCACGGGAGCGTGCTGGTCGAAAACGACGTCCTCTACTTCGCCGCGGGCAGAAACATGTTCCTCGACGGCGGCATTTGGCTCTACCGGCTGGAGCCGAAGACCGGCAAAATCCTCTCGGTCACTCACATGGACAACCGCCACCCGGAAGCGGACGGCGACATCCAACTAAACGTCCAGGTCCTCAACATGCCGGTTGCCGTCCCCGACGTCCTCTCCAGCGACGGCCAACGGGTGTACATGAAGTCGCAGGTGTTCGACAGCGAGGGCAACCGCCAGGAACTGGGTCCGCACTCCGGCGAGCCGGCCGTGCAGGGCTGGGTCCAGCGCGGCGACGAGGCCCACCTCTTCTGCCCCTCCGGATTCCTCGACGACGCCATGTGGCACCGCACCTACTGGGTGTACGGACGGAGCTTCGCCGGCGGACACGCCGGTTACTCGCAGGCGGGCAAGTTCGCCCCCTCGGGCCGGATCCTGGCGGTCGACGACGCCAAGGTCTACGGCTACGGGCGCAAGCCGCAGTACTACCGATGGACGACGCAGATCGAGCACCATCTCTGGGCGGCCGACAAGGTGGCCCCCGAGGTGCCCAAGCCGGGTCCGCAACGTCGTGGGGGTGGGGTGAGTGCCCGACCTGCCGCCACGGCCGGACGCGTGCTGGTGGAGAAGTCCGCGAGCCTTAACCCAGCAGGAAAGCCGCTGGCCGTCGAGGCCTGGGTGAAGGCCGAGAAGCCCGGCGGCGTCATCCTCGCCCGGGGCGGCAGCAGCCTGGGCTACGCCCTGTTCCTGAAGGAGGGCAAGCCCTGTTTTGCCGTGCGAAACAGCGGCGACCTGGGCACGGCCTGCGCAGACGAGAAACTGCCCGACGGTTGGGTCCATCTGGCCGGAGTTTTACGCGCCGACAAGACGCTCGAGCTTTACGTCAACGGAAAGCCGGCCGCTTCCGGCAAAGCGCCCGGGCTGATTTCCGAAGACCCCGCCAACGCGATGGAGATCGGCGAAGACGCCTCGAGCACCGTGGGCGATTACCGTCCCCCGTTCCCTTTCACCGGCGCGATCGACGAGGTTCGCGTTTATTACGGCGCCGTCACGGCGGACGAGATCGCCCAACACTGCGCCGCGCCGGGTCAGGAAGCCAAAAAGGACGCCCGGCTCGTGCTCGCGATGTCGTTCGACGACGGCGAGGCGAAAGACGAGTCTGGACGCGGCAACCACGGCCGGATCGAGGGGGCGAAACCCGCCGAGGGCAAGGTCGCCCAGGCGCTCGCGTTCGCCGCCGACCACCCCTTCGGGTCGGTGCCCGCGGGCGCCGCGAAAAGGGCCAATGCGCCTGCCCCGAAGAAGCAAGACAGCACCCGGCCGGCCGGATTCCACGTGGTTCACGACTGGTCGCAGGAGTTGCCGCTGGTGGTTCGGGCGATGGTCCTGGCCGGCGACACGCTTTTCATCGCCGGCCCGCCCGACCTGCTCGACGAAGAGGAAGCCGCCGAGAAGCTCGGGTCCCCCGAGATCCAGGCCAAGCTCACCGAGCAGGACGGCGCACTCTTGGGCCAACAAGGCAGCCTGCTCTGGGCCGTCTCGACCCGCGACGGCGCCAAGCTCGGCGAAGTCCGGCTCAGCGCCCCGCCCGCCTGGGACTCGATGGCAGCCGCCGGAGGCCGCCTCTACATCACCCTCACCGACGGCACCGTGCGGTGCTTTGCCGGCCGTTAGAAGCGTCCGGAGAATAACGCCAGGACATCACAATGAGACGATTCTTCTTGGCGGCGACCTCGTGTGCGGCAATCAGCCTGCTCGGTAGCTTCACCATGGTGCCCTCCGCCCAGCCTTCGGCGGTCGCCGCGGAACCGGGTGAGAAACCCTCGGGTCTGTTGTTTCGCGAGCAGGGGAGAGGTCTACCGGTTCGAGCGCCCCGAGCGTGTTGGCGTAGGCCCCGCCGCCCTGGGCAACGTAGACCGAAGGGCCCCTTGCCGGCGGCAGACGCGGACGGTCGGTGATCATGGTCTCGATCACAAAGAAGACGTCCGGACGGGTTGAGTTCGGCCGGGAACCGGTTATTCTAGTCGAAGATCGGGGGAGCACAACTGCCCGCCCGGCGAACGTTTTGGCCGACCGAGAACAAGCATAAGGGAGTCGATTCAATGCCGGACAAGAACCCGACCGATCTCTCACGGCGAGACTGGCTGAAAGCGGCGGCCGCCCTCGGCCTGGCGGCGCCGGGCGCTCTCTTCTCTGCACCGCGGGCTGAGGGAGGGGAAGCCTCCGGGCAAGGCGTGATCGACCTCGGCTCGCGGCGGGAGCTGTTCGTCGACGATTTTCTCATCGACAAGCTCACCGGCGAGGCCAAGTTGCGGCTCCATCACCCCACGCCGCGCGAAGTGGCCATCGTGCACGACGCGCCCTGGGAAGGGAGCAGCTCCGGCTATCACACCGTTCTGAAGGACGGAGACCTCTACCGGATGTACCACCGCGGCTCGCATCTGGATGTGTCGAAAGGCAAGCTCAACTCCGGCCGGCACGAGCCGTTTTACTGCTACGCCGAAAGCGAGGACGGCATCCACTGGAAAAAGCCCGAGCTGGGGCTCGTCGAGTTCGAGGGCTCGAAGAAGAACAACATCATCCTCAAGGGGCTCGGAACGCACAACTTCGCCCCGTTCAAAGACGACAACCCCGATTGCCCGCCGGAGGCCCGCTTCAAGGCGCTGGCCGGGCTCAAATCGGAGGGTGGCCTCTTCGCGTTCCAATCGGCCGACGGCATTCACTGGTCGCTCCTGACCCCGGAGCCGGTGATCACAAACGGCGCTTTCGACTCCCAGAACCTGGCCTTCTGGGACCCGACCCTGAAGAAGTACCGGGCCTACTGGCGCACCTTCACGGCGGGCGTGACCACGGCCGAGAACTGGACGCCCTCGGGCTATCGCGCGGTTCGCACGGGAACGTCGAGCGATTTTCTCCACTGGGGGGAAGAGGCCGACCTGACCTACGTCGACTCGCCCGATCAGCATCTCTACACGAACCAGGTGGGCCCCTACTACCGCGCCCCGCACATCCTCATCGGCCTCCCCACCCTCTACGTGGAGCGGGGATGGTCGGACTCGATGAGGGCGCTTCCCGATCCGGAGAATCGCGAGCTTCGGGCCTCGGCCCACCTGCGCTACGGAACGGCGATTACCGAAGGATTGCTGATGGCGAGCCGGGACGGCGTGCGCTTCAAGCGCTGGAACGAGGCCTTCCTGCGGCCCGGCATCCAGCGGCCGGGCACGTGGCAGTACGGCCAGCAGTACATCGCCTGGCACGTGGTGGAAACCAGGTCTTCGCTCCCGGGCGCGCCCAACGAGCTGTCGCTTTACGCCACCGAAGACTACTGGCACGGCAAAGGCGGCACGCTCAGGCGGTACACGCTCAGGCTGGACGGATTCGTTTCAGCCAGCGCGCCGATGAAAGGGGGCGAGCTGATCACCAGGCCGATTACCTTCGACGGCTCGAAGCTGGTGTTGAACTTCGCCACGTCGGCCGCCGGAAGCGTGCGCGTGGAGATCCAGGACCCCGGGGGCGCCGCAATCGCGGGCTATGCGCTGGCCGATTGTCCGGACGGGTTCGGCGACGCGATCGAGCGCGTCGTCACCTGGACCGGCGGAGCCGACGTAAGCGCGCTCGACGGCCGCCCGGTAAGACTGCGGTTTCACTTGAAGGACGCCGACCTGTATTCGTTCAGGTTTCAGAGCGGATGATGATGAAGGCAGCGATTCCCACTACGACTCCGACAAGAACTGCAGCGACGGCGATCGGCAGCCCGTTGGCGCTTTCACGTCGCACATAAGGTGGAGAGATGGCTCAGAAGCTGTTCGACCTGTCAGGCAAAGTGGCCATGGTGACTGGTTCGACGCGCGGACTCGGCGAAGTCGCGGCCAAGGCTTTGGCCAAGGCCGGGGCGGACGTGGCCGTTTGCGGACGCAGCGAAGGCGACCTCGAGCGCGTTTCGGCAGACATCACGGCGCTCGGCCGTGCATCGGCTGGGTTTCAGATGGACGTGCGCTCCCGAGAAGCGATTCAGGAAGGAGTCGCCAGGATCCTGGATCATTTCGGCCGCGTGGATGTTCTTGTCAACAACGCGGGGGTCAGCTACCGGGCGCCGGTCATTGAGTATCCTGACGAGCAGTGGGATCGGGTAATCGACACAAATCTGAAGGGCTACTATTTGGTCACTCAAGCCGTGGCGCCTCAGATGATCGAGCGCGGCTATGGCAAGATCGTCAACATGTCCTCGATCATGGGCACGGTCGCCCTGCCCAATCTGTTGGCCTATTGCGCGTCGAAGGGCGGAGTTGACCAAATGACCAAGGTCATGGCCTTGGAATGGGCCAAGCAGGGGGTCCGAGTGAACGCGATCGGACCGACGTATTTTGAAACCGAATTGGTTGCCCAACTGCGCAACGATCCGGAGCGATTCAATTTCATCAACGAGCGCACCCCCATGGGCCGCTGGGGTCGACCGGAAGAGTTGGAGGGGTTAGTTATCTTCCTGGCGGCGCCGGCCTCTGATTTCATCACCGGACAGACTATCTTGATCGACGGGGGATGGACGATCTGGTAGGAGGAAGCATGCTGGTTCATGAGATCCTGGTGGCGACGGCCGGCCGAGTGCCGGACAAACTGGCCTTCGCCGAAGGCGAGCGAACTCTCACCTACTGCGAGACCCTGACGCATGTCCGGCGCCTGGCGGCCGGTTTTCAACAGATGGGTGTCGGCGCCGGCGATCGAGTCGCCTTGCTGTTTCCAAACTGCATCGAGTTCTGTTTGGCCTATTTCGCGACGCTCAGCCTGGGAGCGATGGTCGTCCCATTGAACAACCGGCTGGCCTCGGGGGAGTTCAGCTACATCCTCAACGACTGCGGAGCGAAAGTCCTCATCCTTGGCCCTCCGTTCTGGGAAGCCTTTCAAACCTTCAAAGACCGTTTGGAGACGGTCGAGCATATCGTCTACGCGGGTGACGAACGTCGAGAGGGCGCCGTGTCCTGGACCGATCTGTTCGGGCCAAAGCGCCAGCCGAGCGGCCAGCCGGATCTGAATCTCGCCAGCCCGGCCTGCATCATGTACACCTCAGGCACGACCGGGCTGCCCAAAGGGGCGATCATGTCCCATGGCAACATTGCCGCGAACGCCCGCAACTGCGGAGCCCACCTCAACTACAAGGAAAGCGACACCACTCTGATCGCGGTTCCCCTCTTCCACGTGACCGGGCTCAACTCCCAGTTGGTCGCCTTCTGCTACGTCGGGGGCTCGTGTGTCCTGATGCGGGCCTACAACACGGCCCGGATGATTGAGCTGGTCGAGAAGCACCGGGTCACCGTGCTCTTTAATGTGCCTACCATGTACACGCTCATGCTGCTCAACGAGGCCCTGGACCGGTGTGACACCTCGTCGCTCAGGATCGCCGCCTACGGCGGGGCACCCATGGCTCCCGAGACGATCGTGGCGCTTCAGACACGGTTGCGCGTGGATCTTTACAACGCCTACGGACTCACCGAGACCAGTTCGCTCACGACGGTGCTTCCCGCCTGCGACGCCTTGCGCAAGGCGGGCTCGGTGGGGTTGCCGGTTAGCGGTGTAAGGGTGCGGGTGGTTGATGAACAGCGAAACGAATTGCCGCCCGACACAGTGGGAGAACTGACGGTCAGAGGACCCAACGTGGTCTCCGGCTATTGGAACAAGCCCGAGGCCACTCGGGAAACCACCGTGGACGGCTGGCTTCACACGGGCGATTGCGCACGCATCGATCCCGAGGGCTTCGTGTTTGTCGCTGACCGCAAGAAGGACATGATCAACCGTGGTGGGGAGAAAGTGTATTCCATCGAGGTCGAGTCCGTTCTGGTGTCGCACCCGAACGTTTTGGAGGCGGCCGTCGTGCCTCGGCCTCACAGTATCTTCGGCGAGGTGGTGCATGCGTTTGTGGTGCTCACGCCCGGCACCGGCGTCACCGAGGATGACGTCATCGAGCACTGCCGGGGAATGATCGCTGACTTCAAGGCGCCGGCGTCGGTGTCTTTCCTACAACAGTTGCCGCGCAACCCCGGCGGAAAAGTGCTGAAAACCAAACTGCGCGAAATGGTGCCGCCCGGAGACCCGCCGCAACGCCAGAACGAGACCGAGGGGCAGCCGTCGTCCAGCTGATTGCCATAAAGGACGAGGACCCGCCTCCGTACATCCGGTGGGCTGTGAAAGGACAGAGCCATGCGAATCAAAACCAAAGACGACTACGTGAAGAGCCTCAAGCAGCAGGGGCACGTGGTCTACTACAACGGCCAACGGGTGGAGGACGTAACCACGCATCCCGGCTTCATCCCGCACATCAACGCAGCGGCCAAGACCTACGAGCTGGAGACGGATCCCGAGTACGAGGAGCTGGCCACCGCCACCAGCCACCTGACCGGCGAGAAAATCAGCCGGTTCACCCACATCCACCAGTCCGTGGACGATCTGATCAAGAAGGTGCAGCTCCTGCGGACGCTCGCCCACGAAACGGGAAGCTGCTTCCAGCGCTGTGTGGGCTGGGACGCGCTTAACGCCGTCTACATGACCACCTTCGACCTCGACCAGAAACACGGCACCGACTACCACGTCCGTTTCGTCGAGTACCTCAAGACGATTCAATCCAGCAACAAGATGCTGGTGGGCGGCATGACCGACCCCAAAGGCGACCGCTCCAAGCCACCGCACCAGCAGCCCGATCCGGACGTGTTTACCCACGTATCCGAGCGCCGCGACGACGGCATCATCATTCGCGGCAGCAAGGCCCATCAAACCGGCGGTCCGAACAGTCACGAGATCCTCGTCATGCCCACGCAGGCGATGCGCGAGGAAGACAAGGACTTTGCCGTGGTCTGCGCCGTACCGCTCGATGCGTCGGGCGTGATTCAAATCTTTGGGCGGCAAACCAACGAGGAACGCAAGTTTGACGGCTGCATCGACATTGGGAAACCAACGTACGGCGTCGTGGGCGGTGAAACGCTTATCGTGTTTGACAACGTCTTCGTGCCTTGGGAGCGAGTATTCATGTGCGGTGAGTACGAGTTCTCGGGAATCTTGGTGGAGCGATTCGCCACGCTCCATCGCCAGAACTACGGCGGCTGCAAAGGTGGGGTCTCGGACGTCATCGTGGGCGCCTGCTCGCTGGCCAGCGAGATGCAGGGCACCGGTAGAGCTTCGCACATCAGAGACAAGCTGGCGGAGATGATGCACTTGATCGAAACCGTGTTTGCCGGCTCGGTGTCCTGCTCGGCCCTGGGGCAGAAGACGGCCAGCGGCGCCTATTATCCCGACCCGCTGTTGGCCAACTGCACCAAACACAACGTGACTCGCCACGTGTACGAGATCGCCCGTCTCGCTCATGACATAGCCGGCGGCCTCTTGGCCACCATGCCCTTCGAGGCCGATCTGAAGAACCCGGAGATCGGTAAATACGTGGAGAAATACCTGGCCGGCGTGGAGGGCGTCTCTACCGAAGACCGCATTCGCATCCTCAGGCTGATTGAGAACATGACCAGCGGCACGGTGCTCGTCGAGTCCATGCACGGGGCGGGATCGCCGCAGAGTCAAAAGGTCATGTACGGCCGGCTGGGTGAACTGGAAATGAAGAGGCAAATGGCCAAGCGGCTGGCCGGCATCAGCGACCAGTGATTTGTCATGCCCGTTATGACGCCATTGCATTAACTGGCCGGCCTGACGCGAGCAAACGGGTGAGTCGAAGCACGGATCATCATTCAAACGTTACTGAGCAGCGGAGTCTTCGATGAATACACGTTGCGTTTGGTCACTGTTTTGCCTGTTTTCGGCCCTGCCGGCGGCTTGGTCGTCGGAGCCGAGGGTCGACGACATCTTCACGAAGAAGAAGATCGTCGAGGTGATGCGGGCTTGGGGCGGTCTGGTGCGCCACGTGCATCCGGATGGAAAGCTTGGCTTCGTACAGCCAGTGGGCGCGTCTCCCAAGCCGGCAACGCCGGAAATGACGCACGAGTACGCCATGGGCCTGCTGCTGTTGGCCGGCGAAGAGATGGTCAAGCTGGTCGAAATGCCGCTGTCGGATCGCTTCAAGCGATTGAAGGCCCCATTCGAGCCAGAACTGCTTCAACAACCCAAACCTTTTTCGACACCCGGTCATTTGCATGGCGATCTGGAAGACTTCCGGTCAGAATTCAACGTCGGAGGACGAAATGTCTATCGTTACAGGCAGCCACCGCTCGGACAGGCGTGGGACGAAACGGTTACGAAACATGCTTATCGCAGTTGCCATTCTGGGCTCATTCGTGTGCCTCAACCGGGCACCGGCGGCGGAAAGCAGGCCCGGCAAGAAACCGATGTTGCAGGTGCCGCTGACGGATTCCAAGCCGGTGGTGTACGGAAAGCTCGACGAGCCGTGCTGGAAGGAT
>JBDRTC010000079.1:0-13385 GCA_043824335.1 Planctomycetota bacterium
TTCTTTACCCCTACCACTTCGGCGAGACAGACACCTCGAAGCTTGTGGACCTCTTGAAGGACGCCGGGGGGATCGAAGTCAGAATCCGCAGCATGAAATAGGCTAGCACTGGGCCTCGCATGAGCAATAAGAGCAATGAGAAGAGCCCCATGAAAAGGCTGCGAAATCCAGCGGCGTTGGCGACCTTGACGATGGCCGCTCTCCTGTCGTGCGTCGCGCACGGCGCCGGCTCGGAAACGGTTCGCGAGCGGCTTTGGATGTGGGGACATCCCGCGGGCGTCTACAACGACAGCTTTCTCGGGCCACTGGAACGCAAATCGACCATCGAGCCGGTTGACGCCGCGCGGCACATGGGCCTAAGCAACATGATCTTCGTCCGTTACGACGGCAAGCCGGCCCCGCCGTTCGGCGGCTATTACGCCCCGTTTCAGGAGTTGGACCGGGTCTACTGGTCGCTGGTTGCGGCAGGCGGGGAAACCTCGCAGTCAGAACGCGAGGCGGCTTTTGCGCTCGCCGATGGGAACGAAAATCTGGTAGGCTTCATTCTGGACGATTTCTTCCACGAACCGGGCCAGGGGAACGCGGCCGATCCCTTGCCGTCATCGCGAAGCTGGCTCGCGGCCAACCGGCCCGGGTTTCCGGTCGTTCTCACGGTGAGCCTACCGCACCCGATTCAGTGCGACACCCTGGAATTGGTGCAAACCGCCTGGCCTACCGGCGATTACCGCGCCAAGGACGTGGCCGTGGACCTGTCGGCCGATGGGACGGCATGGCAACAAGTTGCCGAGGGGACGCTGCCGAACCAGCCGGAAGCCGAATTGAGCCTGTCGCTGCCCGCGACACGGTTCACTACGCTCCGCATTCGGTTCCTCAACACCCACGATACGAACGGGGCTTTCAGCGTCGGCCTGGCCGGGTTGCGGTTCCAAACGGCCGGCGGGACCGTCGACTCCTCCGGCTGGAAAGCTGCGGCTTCCTCGACTTACCCGGGCTACGACCCGAACGGGCCGCTTGCTTCCGAGAGCTCGCCGGAACCGCCATTTCGCGCATCGCTGACGCCCGCAGAACTGCGAGCCCTCGGTGATCGGCAGGTTCGCGGCCGGAGACTGCCGCTGATGGCCGTGATTTACACCCGGCAGGTGAAGCCGCGTGCGCGGGTGCACATCGCGGAAGTGGATCAACTCTGCCTGTGGACATGGCGGCCGGCCGACCTCGTGAACCTGGAAGCCAATTTTGCAGCCCTCCAGAAGCTCGCCCCCGACAAGCCACTCTACCTCGGTTGCTACATGTATGACTTCCACCAGAGCAAGCCGCTCCCGGTTGCCCTCATGCGGCAGCAGGTGGAACTCGGGTACCATTGGCTAAAAGCGGGGCGCATCGCGGGGATGATCTTCCTGGCCACGCCGAACGTCGACGTTGGCCTGGAAGCCGTTGACTGGACCCGCCAGTGGGTTCACACCAACGGCGACCAGTTGCTGCCGGAGCCGTAGCCAGAGGGTGTTCCGACGCTCACGCCTCGATCACGTAGGGCGCCCGCCCGTCGCGCTTCTGCCAGGCGCGGGCCTCGTCGTCACCGAGGATTTGTTCGCTTTCCGGGTCCCACGTCAGCTTTCGCCCCAACCGGAGGGAGAGGTTGGTCAAGTGGCAGGCGGTGACCGTGCGGTGCTGAACCCGCACCGGCGAGACGGGCTCCTCGCGGCTCTTCACGCACTCGAAGAAGTTGCGCATGTGTTCGAGGGTGGGGTCGGCCGTTTGGAGCTTCTGGACCTCCTCGGGCGTGCCGTTGACGATCACCTCAACGTCGTCGCGTTCCACCAGCCTGCGGTAGTCGCGGTAGACATCGGGCTTGCCGTCGAAAGCCGCCTTCGCCTGTTCGGCGCGGTTGCGATCGACGTCGCAGACGGCCACCACGTCGCCGAACTGCGACGCAGCGTGAGCATCGCCGAGCCCTCTTCCGCCCGGGCCCACCACGCCGATAAGCGGCCGGTCGTTCTTCGAGGTCGGTTCCCCCGCAGACGCGCGTCGCCCGATCAGCCAGTATGGTGCCAAGGCCCCGGCAGCGCCCAAGGCGGCAGTGGATCTCAGAAACTTTCGACGGTTTGAGCGTGAACACGACATGGCAGGGTCCTTATCGCGATTTTCAGTGAGGCGGACATGATTCTACTCCGGCAGCTCGGCCCGCAACGTGGCAATCCCGTACCCGGGCAGGTCGATCGGACTGGAGAGTTCCGTGCCTTCCTCTTCAAACGGACTGCTAAGGGACACGCTCCCGGGGACCGGGTCGCTCCAGGAGAGGGTCGCCTTCGCCGCGGCGTCGCTCGCGTTGAACAGACGCACCATCAGCGCCTTGCCGTCTTCGCTCGGCTTAAGCGAGCTGACCAGCACGCTTGCCGGCTCCACCCGAAACAGCGACCGCGGTGCGGGGGCGCTGGCGTCGACCGGCACGACCACCAGCGGCTGGCTCCGCTCGATGCCGAACCGGGCCGCGGCCGCCGGGTCGTATTGCTGGTGCGGCATGATCGAATAGCGGAAGGCGACCATTCCCTCCTGCGAGGCCTTGTAGTTGGTCTCCCAGTAGTTGTTCATCACGTAGGAGTAGAACGTGCCGGTCGGCTCCAGGTGGCGGATCCAGTTCTTGGGCTCAAAGACGCTGGGCAACACGTCGACCGTGATCGCCCCGACCTCAACCAGCGGAGCGTCGAGGGTCGCCCAGGTGACGCCAAACTGGTCGTTCGATAGGTCGATCCAGCGCCCCACGCTGAAATAGTTCTTGCACGCCCCGGGCAACTGGTCGATCTCCGGCCGGACGACGGCCCAGGGCACGTCCATGCGCATCACGCCATCGGGCACGTTGAAGGCGAAGCCGAAATGAACGGCCTCCTTGGTGAGCACCTTGTCCTTGTGCATGAAGTTGATGACGTCCACCCGGTCGATCCCGTCGACGAGGCGAAAGACTCGCCCAAGCATGGTGCAGCCGGGAGCATCCCGCGAGATTGCCACCAGCGAGGCCGAGAGGGGCCCCGCCTCGCCTTGGTGGATCTCCACGCTCGAAACCTGCTTTGCCTCCTTGGGGTCCGTGCCCGCCACGTACCAGTACTCGTTGAGCCCAACATGACTGGCCTTGTCGGCCAGGTCGACGGGAATGCCCTTGGAGGTCAGGCTGGCGATGGCGCCGGTCTTTTCGTCGAGCGCGACTTGAATCGTGGGGCTCTTCAGCACGTTGCCGTCGACCTCGACGCTTCCCGTGGGAGCGTGGTCGCCGGACGCGAAGAAAAACCGCTTCGCGCCCAGCGGAGGCACGTCCTTGGCCAGGAACGCCAATCTCTTCGTCCTCCGACCGCTGGAAATCCGCTGCGACGGGACCGGCCTCCCCTCGGAATCTTTGACCACGTCGCCCGCCAGCGGAAGGTCGGGCGCCACCGTGACCAGATCGGTCCGCGGCCACGAGGTCGTGTTGTAAACGTCGACGGCCGTGACCTTTTCTGCCTTTGTTTTTGCAGCGTCCAGAGCCGAGCCGAAGAGCTTTTCCGACTGGGCCTGGGCGTCCAGGGCGAAGGTCTGCTTGATCTTCCATTGGTCGAGCGTGAACTGGCTGTCCGGCTGGCTAATGCTGCAATGGGCCCCCCAGGTGTGCTCGTTGTAAAGGAGCACGTTCCGCCAGGCGGCGTAGAAATCGTCCGACGGATACTTTTGGGGGTTCAGCATTGCCCAAAGGGCTTCCGCCTGGACCAGCCGCTCGGAGGCGTTTCGGGTGAGGGCCGTTTCTTCGGCCGACGAGCCCGCACCGTCCTCCCAGTAGGGCGTGAAGTCGCCGCGGACCTCGGGCAACTGGTCGCCGTAGCGCCGCTCGAACTCGGTGAACAACTCCCGGGTGGTGGAGATCACGAGCTTGGGGTGGACGTACTTGGCGTTCCACTGTTTGACGAACTCGGGCAGGTTCGGATCGGGCGGGCCGTTGTCGCCGCCGATGCTGTAGCGGAGTTGCACCATGTCGTACGGATACCCGGAGTCCGACAACTCGTTCAAGTACCCGAAGATCGCCCGGGGATCCACCCCCTTGATCTCGCCCAAGAGCCCGCCGTGGAACCAGGAGTAGGCCTTCCCGGCCATCCAGCAGAGCACCTTCTGCTCCCCGGAGGGCGACATCCAATAGAAGGGCTTGTCACCCCAATCGGCCAGCGTGTATCCGATGCGGTGGATGTGGTTGGGGCCGATGGAGAAATACTTCACGCCGCTTTGGGCCAGCGCCGGGACGATGCCCCAGGTGTAGCCCGGCACGTCGCTGATCATTGCCGAGTCGATCACCAGGTCGTGCTCCTTGGAGAGCCGCCGGGCGCAATCGACGAGGCGAAACAATTCTTCCGGGCGGCAGAGGCCGGTCAGCTCGTTGCCGTAAAGCGCGTCGAGCTCGATCCAGCCCTTGCGGACCGCTTCGAGGAACTCTTGCCGCTTCTCCGGTGAGGCCTGTTTCAGGTAGCTATCGACGGCCCAGAGCCCTTCGCTGTTCCACTTGAAGCGTGCCTCGGGGGGATAGTCGGCCGTGTTGCGGGCCAACTCGATCGCCTGCTCGAGGTAGGCCCACTGCTTCTGCTCGACCTCGGTCTGCACGTGCGTATAGCCGATGTCAACGTGCGAGTGGGAGAGAAAATGAATGACCCACGGCCGGACCGGCTTGAGCACCTCGCGGCTTTCGGCCACGACCTGCCCGCCAACCTTCTTGTCAAAGACCGTCACCGTCACCGGCGTTTCGGTTTTGACGGCCGGCGCCGACAGCTCAACCGTTTGGCTTCCGGGCCCGAGGCTGACGACGACCGGTTCGACGCCCGTCATCTCAAGCGTCCCCTCGACCGGCTCCGCGTAGGGATAGTGAACGGTCACTTGAAACGGCTGGACGAGCTTGCCTTGCTCCTTGACGACGGCGGGAAAGCCGACCGGCTCGACGGTGGTCCGCACCGGCGCCGCTTCCGGCTCGGCCGCCGAGAAGAAGCTGATTTCCGCTCCACCCACCGTGCTGTGCATTTTGACGGCCGTCACCTGCCACCGGACGTATCGCGCCGTGACTGGGGCGAAGGTCTTGAACGTAACGCCGCCCCGTGTGTTCGCGTGCTTGACGCTCACCTTTGCCGTCACGCCGGTGAAATCGGCGTCGTCGCTGAAGAGGAGATCGGCGGTGTCCACGGTCGCCGGGTCGAAGCGGTCGACGTGCTTAAAGGCGGCGATCGCGGTCGGCTTTCCGAAGTCGAAGGCGACGAAGGTCTCCGTCCCCTTGCCGGCCGAGGCGTACTCGCTTCGGCGGCTGTTGTCGGCAATGCCGTCGATCAAGTTCCGGGCCTCATAGGCCCCACCGGGGTACGGCGTGGCGCACGCGGCGATCTTGGGCGCCTCAAGCGGCACCAGCGGCGTAAACTCGGAAGCCCAGGCCGTCACAGGGATCGCCAGCACGAGGGTCCACATCAGCATCAGCAAGGTGAAAGTAAGGAAGCGTTTCATTGGAGGATCTCCTTTGTGTTTCCGATGCTGAACGAGACGATGACCTGCAACGGCACGTGCCCCCCTCGTGTACAATCACTACAATCACTGCGACGCGCTGCCTTCGGCGTGAGCCACTCGCGATGGACGCACGGGCGCGCGGCACGGCGGCTCGATGAAGCCGTCCATGTCGGCCCTCGGCTCTTCTTTGAGCAGTTGCTGGATGGGGCGAAACGTATCGAGAATCTTTTGGTAGTCCGGATCGTCTTTCGAGGCGAAGACGGGCGGTCCGCACGCCTCGGTTCCGCCGGCCGATTTGGCCAGCGGCGCGAGGAGGAAGCCGTTTTTCTCCGGCTGGAGCATTCTGGGGTTGCCGAGATCGACCTCTTCGAGCATCTGATTCGGCCGGACCATCTCCGCCCCGCCCCGCTTCCAGGAAAAGACGACCTCGCGCCCGTCGTAGGAGAGGTCGCAGTCGATGATCTCCCCTTCCGGCGAATCGACCAGTGGTCGCAGCGTGCCGCCGTCGGGTCCCGGGCTGAAAACGAAAAGACCGCCGCCGGGCCGGTAGCCTTCCACGTGATAGGTGTAGACGTGGGAAAGGGAGAGGTGATGCCGCTGGATGACAAGAATCTCGCGGAAGCCGAGCTTCCCGGCGTACAGGTCAAGGGCCAACTGCTCTTCGGCCGGCGATTGGGTCTCCTGCCCAAAAAGCGACAACGCCTTGTCGGAAGGGCTCGCCGAATAGACCGCGATCTCCGAGGCGCCCGGATTGTATCGGGACGTGCAGGCGCTAAGAAACTTGATCGTGACCTTCCGGACCGTCGTCTTGGGAATCCTGATCCTTTGCGCTTCGCCGGTCATCTCGAACGTGCCTCGAACGACCGGTTCGGTGGCGTCGTCGAGATGAACCGCGTAGTCTTTGAAGCATTCCTCCAGAATCTCCGCCGTTCGCCCGTAGTAGACGACCTCGGCAACGTCGACCGGACTCTCCCACTCCAGCGAGAACCACCCTTGAAACTTCGACTCGGCCCCGCGCACGACCCAGGCGGCCCCGCTGTCGGTGTGGCTCAAAGGGAGCGGGATCTTTCCGTCCACGGCGAATTGAGCACGAAAATGCTCGCTGTACTCGTTGCTGGCCGAAACGGTGGCCTTTGGGGCGAGATTCTCCGGTTCGTGCTCGGCTCCCCAAGCCTGTTCGCAAAGAAGGAAAACGCCGCCTGCAAGCAGCGGGGCCACAACAGCAACCATCGGGAGTCTGCATCCGTTGACCACGGTTTCGCCCTTTCTTTGCTCGCGGACTTGTATACCCATACTCGCTTTCTCCTTGGCAGTCAAGCACTTGCAGATTCGGGAGCGGGCAACGCCTTATGTTTCGGAGGAAGGCGTTATGCGCAGAACGAGCGTGGCCAGCTCGGGGGGGCAGTTCAGGCGGATGGGAATTTGGCCGGAGATGCCGCGGGTGACGTGCAAGAGGGTGGGCGCGACGTGGAAGAGGCCGGAGGAGTATTGTACGCCGAGCCGTGTTGCCGAGAGAAGCGGACCGATCAGCGGGAGGCGGATCTGGCCGCCATGCGTATGGCCGGCCAGGAGAAGGTCGACGCCGCTGGTTCGGGCCCACCGGAACTGGTCGGGCGTGTGCGCCAGCGCGATCCGCAGGGGACCGCCTTCGGAAGACGGCGGCGGGATGCCGTTCAGATCGGGTGCGGGCGGAATCCAGGGCAGCCCGTTGCCGGCCAGGATCACCCGCTCGCCGCGTACGCGGAGTTCCATCCAACGTCCGCCCAAGTCGACCAGGCCGGAGTCGGTGAGCGTACGGCGGAGCCGATCCGTGTCGACCCAGAGATCGTGGTTGCCAAGCACGAAGTAAACGCCGTAACGGCTGGTGAGCTTTCCCAACGTTTTTGGGATCCAGTCGATGCACTCCGCGCGGTCGATCAGGTCGCCGGTGACGGCCACCAGGTCGGGCTCGATCTGGTTCGAGAGCCGGACCACCTCATCGAAGAACGTCCTGGGGACCTTGCCGGTGAAATGCAGGTCGGTGAGGTGGACGATCTTCAGCCGGTCGAGCGCCGCGGCCAGCCTTGGGACCTCGACGGCCCGCTCGGCCACATCCAGCTTGCAGATCTGGTTGCCGGGCACGCGGAACAGGAACGAAGGGGCGTGCTTGGGTAAGGGTAAGTCAGCCGGTGAAGCTGGCGATACGGTTGCGGACGAAGCATCCGGTGAATCACCGCGGGCTAAACCGGGGAGATCGATGAGTCGGGTGCGGTGGTAGCGCAGGAGGGCTGGGGATTGGGTGAATGCGCGGCGGCGGAGCCACAGGGCAACGGTCGCCGCGCCGGCGATCCAACAGGCAACCAGATAAAGCCGGGCCAGCCAGAAAATCGGGCCGCCGCCCGGGTTGAGGGCGGCCAGGTCGACGCCGGCGAAGCGCAGCCCGAACACGGCCAGGATCAAGACGGCACAGGCGAGGCCCGCGCCGGTCATGGCGTTCACGATCCACCGGGGCCACCCCGTGGCGTGACTGTGGTTGAAGAAGGCGGCCCAGAGAAAACCATGTCCGACCAGTGCCAAGAGCAGCGAGACGAGTTCCATGGTCAGCGGTCAGTGGCCAGGGTTCAGCAGTCAGGGAGCGGGGGAAGAACTTCCGTTTGGGTGATCTGACGGACACCGGCTAAAGCGGAGCTCGTTCCGCCTACGCGTGTCCCACGGGGCCGGGAGCGGTGATGACCTGCTCGACCGTGTCGAGCAGTTGGTCCAGGCGGAACGGCTTGTAGAGGATGAGTTTCAGCCCGGCCTGCCGGGCCTTGACGATGGAATGGTCGGGGTCGTACCCGAAGCCGGTCATCAGGATCAAAGGGAGCGGCTCCGTGTCGATGACTTCGCGAAGGCGAACCATGAACTGGTAGCCCGACACGTCGGGCAGGCGGATGTCGGCAATGATTGCGTCGTAGCCGCTGTTGCGGACCATCGACATGGCCTGCTCGCCGTCGGGGGCGGCCTCCACCACGCAGCCGTAGCGTTCCAACAGGTCGTGGGCGGCGATGCGGACACTGTTGTCTTCGTCGACCACGAGCACCCGGCGGCCGGTGAGGGCGGCCCGCTCGGGCTCCGGCGGCTGGGGGAGCGCTTGGGCCGGCGCCATCGTCTGACCGACCTTCTGGATCACCTGCTTGATGTCGCGGGCGTTGCGCAGGATCCGCTGCAAGCGCTCGACCACGTGCGGCTCGTGGCCGATGTACCGTTCCATCACGTTGACCGCGTCGTTGAGGATCTCGTCGACCGGCAGGGCCACGGCGCTGTGAATGGCCTCGACGCTGGCAGCGGCGGCCGAGGCCTTTTCCGCCACGAGCAATTCCAACGTGTTCAGGGCGACGGCCACGTCGCGGCTGAAAATCTCCAAAAACTGCAGATCGCTCTCGCCGAAGGCCCTCGGCTCGGGGCTCTCCACGTTGAACGTGCCGATTACTTCGTCGTGCAAGACGAGCGGGACCGTCAGCGAGCTTCTAGCGCCCCGGGCACCTTCGATATAGAGGGGATCCTCGGCCGTGTCCTCACAGAGGTAGCTCTTGCCCGTGGCGGCCACGAAACCGGTCACTCCGTTGTTTTGCGGCTGGGCGTAAAGGGCCCGATTGGCCGAGTCCGGCTCCATGCCCTCCGACAACAACGGCTCCAACCTTCCGGTCTTCGGCACGAGCAGGCGGACTTCCACCACGCCGAAGTTCAAGAGGTCCTTCGTATAGTGGAGGATGTTCGACTTCAACAGATCGATCCGCTCTTCGACCGTCATTTCCAGCAGTTCGACGGGCGTCAGGTCGGCCAGCTCGACGCCGGCCTGATGGATGGCCGCCAGCTTCTGCTGCTGGAGGATCTCCGAGGTCACGTCGCGGACGGTGACGATCAGGCTCTTTGGCGGCCCCTCCGACTCGCGGACCGGGGCGACGTGAATCTGGAAGTAACGGCCGTCGTCGCAACGGAGCGTGGAGTTGCTGGCCGCGCCGGTGGCCAACGCCGTGTGGAAGGGGCAGAAATCGGGCCCCAGGATCTCAGGGCTCCCCAGCACCGCGTAGAAATTCGCGCCGACGATGTCTTCGCGGCCGGTCCACTCGCACAACCGCCCGTTCGACCAGAGAATCGTGTTCCCGTGGTCCAGGAGTGCCACGCCGTCGGGCATGCCGGTGAGAATGTGCTCGTTCTCCAGGAACTTCCCGATCTGGAGGGCTTTGTGGAACGGCCGGAGTTGATCGGAAGCGACATAGACTCCGTCGAACTCTTCCCGGCCGAGCAGGGCGAGTGCTTCCGCCGAACTCGGGGCCCGAACCACGTCGAACAACTCGGCCCGCGGGCCCAAGAGCTGGTCCGCCGTTTCACCGGTGTGGCAAATGAACAGGATTCTCGGTTTTCGCGGCAAAGCTCCCACACTCCGACTCGAGCAACCGATCCTTGGGAAAGCCGTTTCGGCCTCCCCTCTATTTGGATTATAAGGGCGATCGGCGGGCCGAACAACCACGGTTTGAGGGGGCCTCTAAGTCTTGCATCGGACCAGGCGGGACCAGATGTTCACCGCCGCTACCCATTTGGCCCGGTTTCCGCACACAGCAAACGTCTCGCGTGCGACATCTTCCGCACGTCCCCTACAGGTTGGCTGAGTGCCACACTTCCGGCCTCGCCGGCCCAATTGTGGCCTGGCAGGCCTGAAGAGGCTCTCAAGACGGAAAAACCGCTTCAACCAGCCCCCCGCGGCACGACTTTGGTAGGCCGGCACCCCTGACACACTCGAGTTGGCCGCACGCCGGTGTCGATCAACAATTCCTGGGCGGCGGTGCGCGCGAGCCGCAGTCAGGCTCCCCCTACCGACCGTGGATCTTTCGGAGGATCGATCATGTGGCGAGCGCTTTTTCTGGCGGTTGGAGTCTATCTGGTCCTTCTGGGCGCCCAGTGCCTGGGCGTCGAGAAGTTCATTTTGAAAGCACGCCAGCCCGTGGCGCAGCAACCGCAACAGGCCTACTTGTTTGCGCCGCAGAAACCGCAGTTGGGGCCCCAGAAGGAGATCGTTCCGCCCCCTTGGGCGCCGTGGAGCCTGATGTCCACCGGGGCCGTCGTCTGCCTCTACTCGTTCAGTATCCCGGCCCGCATTAACGGCGGCAAGGGCGGCAAGTAACTTAGGAGCCGGACTTCCACAAGGGTCGGGCGAGGCGCCGTCCCGTTGGTGCGGCAGTTTTACTGCCGAACCTGCTTAGTGCTACCGGGATGCGGCAGTAAAACTGCCGCACCAACGGCAGAGCCAACGGGCCTATGAATTCCCGGACGCGCCCAGTAGACTTCCAACTATGCAGCGTGCCCCCGAACAACTCCGCCGCGACGCCCTCAAGATTTGGCAGGCCGGCGTCGACGCGGTCCGCTCCGAGCGGCTGGTCGGCGAATCCTTTCGCGTGGAGGGCGCGGACCTGATCGTCGGCGACGAGCGTCTCCGGTTGGACGCCGTCGGACGCATCGTCGTGGTCGGCGCCGGGAAAGCGGGGGCGGGGATGGCCGCGGCCGTCGAGGAAGCCCTGGGACCTCGACTATGCGAGGAGAAGGAGCTTCGCGGCTGGGTCAACGTGCCGGAAGACTGCGTCCGGCCCTTCTTGTCAAAGAGCCGCATTCACCTTCACGGGGCGCGCCCTCCCGGCGTGAATGAGCCAACTCCCGCGGGTGCCGCTGGCTCGGCTGAGATCCTCCGCCTGGTCGAGTCGCTCACGGCGACCGACCTCTGCCTGTGCCTGATCTCCGGCGGCGGATCGGCGCTGATGCCCGCCCCGGTGGAAGGGATCTCGCTGGACGACAAGCTGGCCGTCACGCGACACTTAAGTGCCGCCGGGGCCAATATCGAAGAGCTGAACACGGTCCGCAAGCAGCTCAGCCGGATCAAGGGCGGGGGCCTGATGCGGGCGTGCCGTGCCGGACGGCTGGTGTCGCTGGTCATCTCCGACGTGCTGGGCGATCCGCTCGACGTGATCGCTTCCGGGCCGACCGTCGAAGATTCGTCCACGCCCGAGGCCGCCCTGGAAGTGCTCCGGCGGTTCGACGCCCAAAAAGCCGGCATCTCGACGGCGGTCTTCGAGTATCTCCGTCAGAAGCAGGCCGCTAAAGCGTCCGAGCCAACGTGCCGCGTGACGAACCGGATCATCGGCAACAACGCCACGGCGGTCGACGCCGCGGGCCGGGAAGCCGAGCGATTGGGGTATGCGCCCGCCATGGTCAGCGTCCAGAAGTCGGAGGGGCTGGCCGAGGAAATTGGCCGGAATCTGGCCGAGATGGCCGTGAAGATGCGCGACGAGCCGGGCCCCGACTGCCTGGTGAGCGGCGGCGAACCGGTCGTCAAGCTTGCCCACGCCGAGAAGCGGGGTCTGGGCGGACGCAGCCAGCAACTCGTGCTGGCCGCCCTGGAGCGGCTCGCCGGCGACGGCGCCGCGGGCATCGCGCTATTGTCCGGCGGCACCGACGGTGAAGACGGCCCCACCGACGCCGCCGGCGCGATCCTCGACACATCGATCCTCTCCGCTGCCCAAGCCCGTGGGCTCGACCCCGCCGACTTCCTCGCCCGCAACGACGCCTATCATTTCTTCGAGCCGCTTGGCGGCCTCATCAAGACCGGCCCTACGCACACAAACGTGTGCGACCTTCGCGTGGTCGTGGTGGATCGGGTCGAATAGTCAGAAGGATGAAGGCGGAAGGATGAAGGATGAAAAGGGGAAAGCGGGACATCTCGATTCATCCTTCATCCCTCATCCTTCATCCTTTCTTCTCCCCCGCCGTAAGGATTCTTTGCCCCGGGTTGCTTCCATCCGCCAATCCGCTGTGTTAAGCTGGGCAGGTCGCGTCAACCGCAAGGTTTCGTTTCAATCCGAGGAGGAGCAACCCGATGTCGCACAAGAACTGGTCGTCTGCGTTGAGTGTTTGGGTCGTGTTGGTCGGTTTGGCGGTGGCTGCGCCGCCCAACAAGGCCCTGATCGTCGACGGGCAAAACGGCCACGACTGGAAGTCGACTACGCCCGTCTTGAAGAAGGTTCTGGAAGAGACCGGGCTGTTTTCGGTCGACGTGGCCACCTCGCCGGCGAAGGGGGAGGACATGAGCGGCTTTGCGCCCGACTTCGCCGCGTACGACGTGGTCGTCTCCAACTACGCGGGCGACTCGTGGCCGGAGAAGACCCAAAAGGCCCTGGTCGATTACGTCTCCGGGGGCGGCGGGCTGGTCGTTTACCACTTCGCCTGTGCCGCGTTTCCCCAGTGGAAAGAGTATAACGAGATGATCGGCCTGGGCGGCTGGGGCGGACGCAATGAAAAGGACGGACCCTACCTCCGCTGGCAAGACGGGAAGGTCGTTCGCGACATGACCCCGGGTCGAGGCGGCGGGCACGGGCCGGCGCAGCCGTTTCAGTTGATCGTCCGCGACCCGGACCATCCGATCACCAAGGGCCTTCCCGAAAAATTCGCCCACCCCACCGATGAACTCTACGGCTGGCTTCGCGGCCCGGCCAAGAACGTCAAGGTGCTGGCCACGGCGTTCGCCCCCAAGGACAAAGGCGGCTCCGACGAGCACGAGCCGATCCTGTTCACCATCGAGTACGGCAAGGGCCGCGTGTTTCAGGACGCCCTGGGGCACGCGCCCGAGCAGCTACGGAGCGTGTCGTTCATCGCCACGTTCCAGCGGGGCGCCGAATGGGCGGCCACCGGCAAGGTGACCCAGAAGGTGCCCGACGATTTCCCCGGCCCGGACGAGCCGAGCGTGCGCCAGTAGTACCTCGTGCCACCCAACTAATTCGACTGTCTGACTTCACCCCTGCCGGCTTGGCCGGCAGGTGAATCAGTTTGCAGGGCTAAGGAACGTTTTGCCCAAACCACCTCCCCATCCCCTCTTCGCCGCCGCAGGC
>JBDRTC010000080.1:0-2933 GCA_043824335.1 Planctomycetota bacterium
ATCCAGGAACCTTCCTTGCGATAGTCAACCAGCCCGGCCTCTTCAAGGATCTTAAGATGTTTGGAGACGGTGGGCTGGGCCAGGCCGAGGAGCTGCCGCAATTCGCAGACACAGAGTTCCTTGACGCCAAGGATTTTGATGATCTTCACCCGGCTGGGATCAGACAAGGCCTTCATCACACGGACAAATCGTTTCATGCTTTCCTCCTGATACATTTTCATATTGCCATATGGCTATATGTAGCTCAGTAATTTGCTTCTGTCAAGGGGGCAGTAAAATTTTCCCAAGGCCAAACACTTGACACATATCCGCCTACACGGATATATTGAAGATATTATGAAGGAGATGGCTAAACTTTTTAAAGCCCTGTCCGAGGACGTACGGCTACGGATTCTCGGCCTGTTGTGCCAGGGCGAGCTGTGTGTCTGCGACCTGATGGCGGTGCTTGATCTTCCCCAGTCGACAATCTCCCGGCATCTCTCTTACCTGACCAATGCCGGTTGGCTGGCCGGGGAACGGCGGGGGGTCTGGATGTATTACCGTCTTATCGATGATGGCGGTGACCTCCAGCAGGATCTCATGGCCGTGCTGATAAAACATCTGGCAAAGCTTCCCGCCGTTGCCCGTGACTATGCCAGGCTTACGCAATATCTGAAAACCAAAAACCCGTCAGCCTGCGGCTGATTTGTCAATGTTTGGATTGCGGATTGCGGATTGCGGAAGGGCATGATGGTGCAAACTTGTTTGCAAAATGGAATTAATAAGGAATTTATCAATCATGACACAACAGAAAAAAAGGCTTTCCTTTCTTGATCGTTTTCTCACCTTCTGGATCTTTCTTGCCATGTTTGTCGGCGTGCTGGGCGGCTACCTCTATCCCGGCATCCGTGATGTCATCAATTCCTTCCAGGTGGGCACCACCAATATTCCCATCGCCATCGGCCTGATCCTCATGATGTACCCCCCGCTGGCGAAGGTGAAGTACGAAGAACTCGGCGACGTGTTCCGCAACTGGAAGGTTTTGGGACTTTCGCTGGTGCAGAACTGGGTCGTCGGTCCGATTCTCATGTTCCTCCTGGCGATTCTGTTCCTGCACCATTATCCCGAGTACATGGTCGGCCTGATCCTGATCGGGCTGGCCCGCTGCATCGCCATGGTGATCGTCTGGAACGATCTGGCCAAGGGCGACACGGAATACGCCGCCGGGCTGGTGGCATTCAACAGCATCTTCCAGGTGCTCTTCTACAGCCTATACGCCTACGTGTTCATTACGGTGCTGCCGCCGTTGTTCGGCCTTAGCGGCAGTATCGTCGAGATCAGCATGGGGCAAATCGCCAAGAGCGTGTTCGTCTACCTGGGCATCCCGTTCATCGCCGGGATGATCACCCGATTCGCGCTGGTGAAGACCAAGGGCAAAGCGTGGTACGAAACAGAGTTCATCCCGAAGATCAGCCCCATTACCCTGATCGCCTTGCTGTTCACGATCTTCGTGATGTTCAGCCTCAAGGGCAACTTGATCGTTCAGATCCCGCTTGACGTGGTGCGGATCGCGATCCCATTGCTCATCTACTTCCTCGTCATGTTCCTGCTGAGCTTCTACATGAGCCGCAAGGCCGGGGCCGACTACCCAAAAACGGCGACGCTCTCGTTCACCGCCGCCAGCAACAATTTTGAGCTGGCGATCGCCGTGGCCGTGGCCGTTTTCGGGATCGATTCCGGGGCGGCATTCGCGGCGGTGATCGGCCCGCTGGTCGAGGTGCCCGTGTTGATCGGCCTGGTGCACGTCGCCCTCTACTTCCGGCGGCGCTATTTCGGCGTCACTTGAACTTGCCCGCGTCGTACAGCTCCCAGAACTCACCGGGCGGCACGACGTCGCTTTCTCGCCCCTCGGACTCCTCCCCAAACGACGTGCCGATCTGGCGCAGGCTTCTCATGTTTCGGACGTGCTCGATTCCCGCTTGGATGTTCCCGGGAGTGAAGACGAAGCGCTCGAGCTGGAGCCACTCCAGCGGCGCAAGATCCGTAACCTCCGACCGGGCAATGTGCAGCCGCGTGATCGGAAGCCCCTTCAACGAACTCAAGTCGGAAACCTTTGTTCCAGCCAAGGTGAGGCTGACCAGCGGAACCGTCTGTAGGGGCGCGACGTCGCTGACCGGCGAGTCGTTGAGCCAGAGCGATCGAAGCTGCCTCATTCCCGCCAGCGGGCCGAGATCGGTCACCTTGGTCCGCACCAGATACAGCTCTTCGAGCGGCGAGCCGGCCAGGGCGCTGATGTCGTCGACCTGCGTATGGCTCAACGAGAGCACGGACAGCGGCATGCCTTTCAACGGGCCGATGTCGCGAACCTCGGTTTGCTCCAGGCCGAGCACTCGGAGCGGCATCCCTGCCAGCGGACTGAGATCGCGCACGCGGCAGCCCATCAACTCCAGCCTTTCCAGCGGCAGACCGGCCAGAGGGCTGAGGTCCTCGATGGCCGAGTCCCCGAGCCCCACCACGGCGATCGTTTGCCCGTCGCCCTGCGCGTAGACCTCCCCGTCGAACCCGGGGTTCCTTTTCACCAGCGCGGCGCGAAGCTCTTCTTGTGTCGTGATCGGGGAGGCATCGGAGCCGGCCGCTTCCCTTTTGGTTTCTGCTTCAGGCGTCGGGCCGGAGTCCGCTTCCGGCGAAACGGCCGGCGCCGTTGCCGGTTCCAGCGGTTCGCTGACGGGTGGCTCGTCCGCTTCCCCGCCGCAGCCTGACGGGAGTGACAGTGCCAGGATCGCGGCTACCGTGATGGCGAATCGTCTCAAGAGAGCGCTCCTCTCAAAGAAGTCGTAATTCGTTTCTGTTGCGGAAAGTCAGCGACGGAGGGTGGCATGGCCAAACTTGTTTGGCCATGTGCCGATTTCTCCGGTGCCGGGGGGCATGCCCACGCAAGCGAGGGCATGGCACCC
>JBDRTC010000081.1:0-5523 GCA_043824335.1 Planctomycetota bacterium
CTCGGCGCAGATCTGCTGGTACAGCTCCAGGTCGTCGGCCGACTTCAGGAAGGTAACCGCCTGGGCCAGGTCGGCGAAAGTGGCGCCCTGGGCGCGGAGCAGCTCCTCGACGTTCAACAGCATCCGCTCGATCTGGCCGCGAGTGTCGCCGACGTGCACGGTCGCTCCCCCTTCGTCGAGGCTGGCGGTGCCCGAGATGAACAAGTACGTCTGGCCGGGAAGCGCCATCTTCATGCCGCGGGAAAACGAGGAGCCGTATTCCGGGGCCTCGTTCAACGTGGGCGTTTCCATCACCTCGATCGCGGCGATTTCCGGGTTCAGGAGGGCGTAGAGGTCGACCGCGCAGAGGCTCCCTTTCGGGTGGGAACGGCCGCCGATTCCCGTGCTGGCCGGCAGCCGCCTGACGCCCTCGCGCTCGAAGAAGGCGTTGCGCGAGGCATTCAGCTCGCCGTAATCCCGATCGATGTCATCGAGGTAGATCCAGGTTCGCAGGACGTCGGAGAACGACACGCCGTGGCCTTCGACGATTCGCAGGGCCGCGTCGAAGATCGCGTCGCTCTGCCCACGGAAGCTGCCCGGCGCCTGGCCGTTGAACGCCCCGGCCGTGACGTTGCCGACGTAAAGATGCCGGGCCTCGCCGACCTCGAACAGCTTGACCGAGACTCCCTCCCCGGGGGCGGGAAGGCTGTGAACCCGGGCGCTTTCGGCCGTAGCGGGCACGAGGGCAAAGGCCTGCAACTCGATGTCTTGCCCGGGACGGCAGGGAGGCTGCCCGAGATAGGTCGTCGCCGGCAGCAGGTTCCCGGTGATTCCTCGCTTACGATAGGCTTCGCGGCGGACCTGCTGGAAGTCGTCGTGGTCGGTCCGGAGGTTGCGGAAGAAGGCCTTCTCGGTCACCACGTGGCACATTTCCGCGCCGAGTGGCTGAAGGATCGCGGCCAGCCCCTCGTATAAGGCCCGCGACTGCATCTGGCAGCCATTCTTGCTGGTGCCCGAGGCGATCGGCGCACAGCGGACAAGAATCTCGGTGGCGTGGGAGGTCGTCATCACGGTGGCCTCGACCTCGCAGGTGCCGTGCGCGTGCAAGGGAGCGTGATGCCGGACCGTTGTCAGCCTCGTCATGTGAGTCACCTCCTGTGCCCCTGGGCCGGTAGTGCTTCCACCCCGACGCCCCAACCCCAAACGCCAAACGGTCGAGCGGCCAATGAGCCGAAGAAGATACTCCGCAAGCCGACGGCCAACGCCGGCATTGCGACATCGTTCTCCGGACACGCACCCAGCCGCCGGGAAGGCTCACGACTCTGCGTGTCCACTAAGTCGATCTTAATCCGGAAAGCCCATCTTCGCATCACCCCTTTGGGGGAAAGCAAGCTCCCTCAGCAAATCCGCGGCAACTGCTCGCCGCTTCCTTTCCCGCAGTCGGGCGACGGCGAGGTTGTCGGTTGCGTCAACGACGAGCGGTCGATCGCGTTGCGGCCGAGGGTTCCATGGCTTCTCGGAGGGAGAATCACGAAGGTTCGGAAAACATCGTCGAACGCAACCTTCAACATAAGTGTTGGATCGAAACCGTGGTAGGGGAGTGGTCACCGGACGCTCCATGGAAATGTCCACCGCGCCACGCTATGATCCTGACATCGCGGCCGTTCTCCGGCCGATCGCAAGCGTCCACCACAATTGGAGATTTCAACGATGCGAACCGTGTACCGCACGTGGACGTGGCTCCTGCCTCTCTCTCTCCTCTTCCCGGCGTTTTGCCCGGCGAGCGTCGCGGCGGCCGATCGGCCGCAGTGGGGCCAGAAGCACACGAGGAACAACGCCTCAAGCGAGACGGGCCTCTCCGAGTGGTTCGACCCGGGCCGGCGGGATCCAGCCTCCGGCGAGATCGACCCGGCGACCACGAAGAACGTCCATTGGGTGGCCCGGCTGGGGACCGTGACCTATGCAACGCCCGTGGTGGCCGAAGGCAAGGTCTTCATCGGCACCAACAACGACCAGCCGCGGGACGAGCGAATCCGGGGCGACCGGGGCGTGCTCATGTGCTTCGACGAGCCGACCGGCCGGTTCCTCTGGCAGTTGGTCGTCCCCAAGATGCACGAATACAAGAACTCCGACTGGCTCCAGTGCGGCGTCACCTCACCGCCGACGATCGAAGACGGCCGGGCGTACGTCGTCAGTAATCGATGCGAGGTGATCTGCCTCGACGTCGACGGCCTGGCCGACGGGAACGACGGCCCGTACACCGACGAGGGCCGGCACATGGTCCCCACGGGCGAGCCGCCCTTGGAGCCCGGACCGGCGGACGCCGACATCGTCTGGCTCTACGACATGACCGACCCGCTGGGAGTCCGGCCGCACAACGCCTCGAACTGCTCGATCCTCGTGGACGGTGATTTTTTGTATGTCTGTACCTCGAACGGCGTCGAGTGGACCCACACCCGCGTGACCACCCCGGAAGCCCCCACGCTCATCGTGCTCGACAAGAATACCGGCAAGCTGGTCGCCCGGGACGATTTCGGCGTCGGGCCCGACATCATCCATGGCCAGTGGTCTTCGCCGGCCTTGGGCCGCGTGGGGGAGAAGGCCCTGCTTTTCCAGGGAGCGGGGAACGGATTCATCTACGCGTTTGAGCCGTTCGAGGGGGCGTCGGCCGACGCGGGCCCGGCCGTGCTCAAGAACGTCTGGCACTTCAACGGCCATCCCCGCGCGCAAACGCAGGACCACGTCGCAATCGACCACCGCTTCGACTCCACGTCGTTCGAGGTGATCGCCAACCCGGTGTTCCACAACGGGCGGGTCTACGTGCCGATCACGCAAGACCCCTTCCACGGGATGCGCCTGGGGTGGCTCCTGTGCCTCGACGCCGCCGGAACCGGCGACGTCACCCGAAGCGGCCTCCTCTGGTCGTACGACAAGACCGGGACCTCGATCTCCACGGTCGCAATCGCCGACGGGCTGGTGTACCTGGCCGACCACGCGGGGCGAATCCACTGCCTCGACGCCGAGTCGGGCGAGCCCCACTGGACATACGAGGCCGGCGGGCCCATCTGGGGCTCCACGCTGGTGGCCGACGGCAAGCTCTACGTGGGCACCGGCCGGGCAACCCTCTGGGTTCTGGCCGCCGGCAAAGACCTCAAGGTCTTAGGCCGCATCCGCATGCGCGACCAAATCTTCAACACCCCCGTGGCCGCCAACGGCACGCTTTACGTCGCCACTAACCGCCACCTCTACGCCGTCCGCGGCCACGAGAAGCCGGAAACCGAGAACTGACGGGCCCGGCCTTACACGCAGATTCTGGAGGGCTGATGGTGGCAGGCGGTCCGCCCGGCTACCGGGCGCCGGTGGTCGGGTAGATGGGGATCGAGTCGGCCGGGCGTGGAGGCCAGTGGTTGGCTCCAGCGGCGCTCGAAACTGCGTCGACCGGCGGGAGGCGTTTGGTGCTGGAAGTGCCCTTGCGGACACCGGCGCCGGCGACTGCCGAAGCGCCCAACGAGGTTTCCGCGTCGCGTGCCGGGAAGCCGCCCTGACCGGCATTGGGAGGTTTCACCGGGACCAGCGTACTCGGCGAATCCGGCTTGTCGTTCCACGCCGTGTTCGTTGCCTCCTCTTTCTCCTCAGCGTGCTCGGTCGAGTAAGCCGCATTCCCGATGGGCGACTCTGCGGCGTCGAACGCAGAGGAGGCATATTTCTTCGCCGCGGACGCCTCCACCGGCTTCCCGACCGGACTCGCTGTGGTTTCCTCCAAAGAGTCGGTTCGACCGGGTTTGGGAGGGGGACAGTCCCATTTTCCCTGCGGGAAAACCGGGACAGTCCCCGAGTTATTCTCCAGCCGCCTCTTAGTCGCGGTGGGCCGGCTCACGGAGTTTCCCGGGGCAACCGGGTCGAATGCGGCGCCAGCGCTTGCCGGCGGCTCTCGCATCGCGATGCTATCGATCGGCGCGTAGTCGTCGACGACAATCGGCGCGCCCTCGGTCGGCCCCCGTGACGACCCCTCGGCGGGATCGGCTGCGTACGCCGTATCGCTCGAGTAGGCGGAGATCGGCTCCACGGTTGCCGATTCCCAACTCGTCGTCTCCGCCGATTCCGCACTCGACTCCCAGAACGCCGTTGAATTCGCCCCCGGCCGAGACTCGGTAAAGCTTGCCGATTGCGGGGCGGCTGCCGGCTGAGTAGATCCCGCCGGCTCGTCGGCCTCGCGCGACTGGGAAAGACCGTCACGCGCGGCGACCATCTCCCAAACCATGGGGTAGCGGGCCGTGTTGAACCCGATGCAGGTCACCACCGTGAGGAACACGGCAAGGGCCGCTGCGATCCTGGGCATGACTCCCTCTCACCACGTGTCCGTGCGGTCGCCCTTCAAGCAAGGAAACCATACACCACAACCGACCCGCGCCAAGCCGATTCGCCACGAATGTGGTGTGAATCTCGGCACTCTCTCGACGGCAAATTCGATTGGGGAAACTTTGTCGGGCCATACGCATCACACGGGCGAATCGGTGATCGGCGTTCCGCGGTGGGCCAGGGCCCGGTCGATTCGGGCGAGCTGGTCGGCGGTCAGCTTCCAGGCGGCGGCGCCGGCCGTTTCTTGAATCTGTTCCGGGCGTTTGGCCCCGCACAACGCGACCGTAACGCCCGGCTGGCGGATCGTCCACTGAATCACGAGCTGGGCGACCGTGTGGCCGGCCTCGGCGGCGATACGGCGGAGCGTGTCCAGAAGTTCGTGGTTTTTTTCCCACTCCCGGCCGTGGAACATGGCGTACTTGCGGCGGCTGTCGGATTTGGCGAAAACGTGGTCGCGAGCGATTTTTCCGGCCAACAACCCCTTCAAGAGCGGCCAATAGACGAGCACCGCGACGCCGTGCCGGCGACACCAGGGCAGGGTTTCGGCCTCGATCCCGCGCTGGAGCATGTTGTATGGCGGCTGAAAGGCCGTCAGCGGGCATTCGGCGGCGAACGCTTCAAGCTGGGACAACGTGAAGTTCGACACGCCCACCGAGCGCGTCTTGCCCTCGTCCAGAAGCGCTTTCATCGCCCCGGCCGTCTCGGCGATCGGCACGCTTTCGTCGGGCGCGTGAACGTAGAGCAGCTCGACTCGGTCGGTCCCCAGGCGTTTGAGACTTTCCTCGCATTGGCGGCGGAGCGTGGCAGGCGAGGCATCGTGAACGGGCTTGCGGTCGGGTCCCCAAGAAAGCCCGCCCTTGGTGGCGATCACCATCTCATCGCGCCGGTCGCCCAACGCCCGGGCGATCAACCGCTCGCTCTCGCCGCTCAGGCCGTAGCAGTAGGCCGTATCCAGATGGTTGATCCCCAGCTCGAAGCAAGCGCGGATCGTGGCCAGGCTGTCCTCGTCGTTTACCCCGGGGCTGGTCATGCCGGCAATCGGCCAGCAGCCCAGGGCGACGGCGGAAACCCGGATCTCGGTGTTGCCCAGCGGAGGGTGCATTCCGCACTTTGCGTTTGGCACGGGATTTTGTAGAAAAGGGTTTCGGATTTGGCGATCAGGGGGACAAACCTGTAAAAATGGTG
>JBDRTC010000082.1:0-4543 GCA_043824335.1 Planctomycetota bacterium
TCAGGTGGTCAAACATCTCTTCCTCCTTTGCAGTGATCTTTTCACTGCACTGGGAGGAAGCTCTTACTCCACCTATTTCACCGCTCTAAACGGCAAGCATTTCGGACAGCATAACAACTGACGGTGGTCGATACCAGCGACACCACCAGCGACACCATGACCCTGACCGACACGACCATCGGTGCCGGGCCAACCGACAACTTCGTCGGCTCCAACGGCTGGATCGAGTACGCGTCGATTTCCTCGCTCGTGGTGTGGATGGGCAGCGGCGGCAACCACGCCTTCATCGAATCGACACACGCCGAGACCAAAACGTTCGTCAAGACGGGCGAAGGCAACGACGTGATGTTGGTCCGCGGTGCCGCCGACACCGTCAACGACATCCGAAGCAGGCTCGATATCGATGGCCAAGACGGGCAGGATATCGTGACCGTCGACGACGGCGCCGAGACCGCCGTCAGCACGGTCACCGTGACCCACAAGGAAGTAGTGGGCGACGGAACGTACTTCGGACCCGGCGGCAAACTGACATATGACGGCTGGGAAGAGTTGACGGTCGATGCGGGCCGGGCCGGTGATACGGTCACCGTAACCGGCACCAGTCCGGGAACCGAAACGAATGTCAACACGGGCGACGGAATCGACCTGATCACCGTGGCGTACAACGACACGGTGGACGTTGTGCGCAGCCTGCTGACAATCGACGGCGGCGGCGGACCGAACAATGCACTTTCACTCCTCGATTCCGTCGACGCGACGCCCGACCAAGTCACCATTACAGACAGCAAAGTCGGAATGGGACAAGGCGACAGCTTCTTCGGCCCCAATGGCGGCCTGATCTACTCCAACCTGACGCAACTGAATCTGGTCACTGGCGTGGCGGCCGATCTGATCAGTATCCAAGCGACGAATCCCGGGACCAACATGCTCATCGGCGGAGGCGCTGGAGACGACGTGTTCCTCGTCGATTCCAACGGGCAACCTCAGGGCGGAACCGTGGACCTCATTCAGAGCAAGGTGACGCTGATCGGAGGCCTCGGGAGCGATGTTCTTACTCTGGACGACGGAGGTGACGTCACCGGCGACACGGTCACGGTGACGCCCACGGGAGCGACGGCCGGCAATATCGGTCTGGGTGCCTCCGACGATTTCTTCGGCGCCGGCGGCAGCGTGGTTTACAACGAACTCAGTGTGGTGGCCCTGAGGACGAGTGACGTCGCGGCCGACATCATCAACGTCGCCCCGAGTCCGAAGCCTTGGGGAACCCAATTCACAATCGACGGCAACCACCCAACGGCGGCGAGTGCTGCGGATCCCGGCGACCGCTTGAACTTCGAGTTGACCGGTGTCACCTCCCCGCTGGTGACGGTCCTGGGTTTCGGCGCAGGCGTGCTGACGTCCGCAAGCCATGCGCCCGTCGGCTACCTGGATATCGAGCTCATCGATACGCTCTCGCCAGCATTCGACCTGGTTCTCCAGATGAACTTCCCGGCGTTGGGCGGCAACGACTCCAGCGACGATACCATCCGCGCAACCCGCGGCGCGCTTCTCTCCGGCGACAAGACGCTGCAACTGGAGGTCAACGGCAGTCCGGCATTCGTCGGCCTGGAAAAAGCCATCAACTCGCTGACCGTCATGGGTTCCACCGACCAGGACACGTTCGACATTGTCGAAACGGTGGAGGGTTTGCCGAGCTTTCCCGGAACTGCGATTGGGAGTCACACCAACGGGGCGTTCCTTGCCAAGGTTGCCGCAGGAATGACGCCGAAGAACGTCGGCATCCACTTCAACGGCGGGACAGGCCCGGCCATCGACCAACTCGCCGGCATTCTGATCTCACCCCAGGACGCCGCGATTTTCAACGACTTAATAGGCCCGCTCAAGAGCGGGGTCGTGAACTTCGACGGGTTCCTCACGATGTCTTACGTGAATCTCGAGCCGATCCTGCTCCAGGGCGCCGGCGGCTCACTGCTGATCGATGCCACGCTGCTGCGCGAGATGACCCAGATGACGTTGCTTGATCTCGGCGGCGGCGTTTACGAGGTCAGCGGCGACGGCGGTTTCGAGACCACCACCTTCAGCGGCTTTGACCGCTGGGTAGTGCGCCCGCCGGATGGCGTGCGGTTGAGCGACGGCACCGGGACCGGAGGAATCCTCCCCCCAGCGCCGTCGCTTGATCTGTTCGATGTGCGGTGGACGCCGACAGACGACACTCCGGCGGTTCGTATCCGCGATCAGTGGTTCGAACGGCTGGCAATGAAGTCCGACCTTACGGTGCTCCTCAAGAGCCCTCCAAGCGGAAGGAATGATAGCCAGAGCGACGAGGAATCACTTGGCGATCTCGCCGATCTCTTGGCGGAGATGGTCGTCGATGGAGGCTTCACAGAAGACGTGGAATCCGATTTGCAGTATGAAGACGTGGTAGAGACGCTCGCGCAGCTTGTCTGAGAAGAGGATCGCCGGGTCGGTGAAAGGTTCCTTGGAGTTCTCGGCCATCGAGAACCTGGTGTCGTTCCCAGAAAACTCGCCCGAGGGGAGAATGCCAAGCCAACAGGCGGACACAGGGAGAGCAGAATGCTTGGCCGTTCGGTCAAAACACTCAGCCGACATCGAAACCCCTTGGAAATACGGACTTCACGCTCGCCAGCAGCATGAATCTCAGACGACGTTCGGAGGCATCGATTTGGATTGATGCGGCAGTCACACAGGCCGAATTCGGCGGTTTGTGTCATCAACTCAAGCCTTTCTCGGATGTCCCATCAAACCACCCATTTCTCGGAGCGACAGCCGGCGCCGGGACTCGCCTGCTGCGCGCGGAGGTCGCCCCCGCTGTCGCCAAGCGGAAGTGGCTAACGTGCGTCGGTGTTCACGACCTCTGCCACCTTCCCCTTGGCAGAGGGGGTGATTCCGAGGGCCGTCCTGCGAGTGGATGTCAGTCCCCCCACGAAGGAACGTGCTTCCAACGTGTTAAGGCGCGTCGGGCGATTTCATTGTGCCAAGCGAAGCTTGGGAAAGGGGGACGAGATGTAAGGACGCAGATCTGAAACCTTTCGTAGGAACCTTGCGGGTGGAAAGCCCGTCCGGTAGCGCCTGACCAGCGGCCGGAAGCGAGTCTTGCGTCGGGGGAGGTAACGAACTCGACGAAGCGTAGACAGCGAGTCCGAAAGCCATGCTATTGAGCTTCGAAAGACCAATCGTGGGAGCCTTTGCTTTTGAAATACCAAGGGCCACGTTGCTGTACCGTAATGGTCTGGTGCAAGCAGTCCTGCCGGAGTCGGATGGGAACATGTGCAAACGGACAATTGGGGTTCCCCCAGGAACTTGGGAGATCCTGTCGCTTCCTCGGCAGCATCCCGGCCGGAGATACCGGGTTACCAACTCCAGGCCTCGGCGGTGCACTCGTCCGCCGGGGAGCGAATATAACGAGTGACACCGAGGTACCGCCAAGCGAAGGCAACGAAGTGCGGCGGGATGGGCGGCAGGAAGTCGTAGCGCTTTGATAGTACCGTGGAAGCAGGGGAACTCGCCCCGGAGGACCCTGTGGAGGAAAGCGAAGCGCCGGCCGGCAGACTCGATCGAGGGAAACATGTTGAACACATCGAGGTTCTTAAGCATGTCAACGCAAGTCGATCGAATAGCTTCTGGGACCATCGTGGATGGCGAATCTGTCGGTCGAGGAACCGGATGCGCTAATGTGCGCACGTCCGGGTCTGCGGGAGCCCCGGGTCGGTAACGACCCGGGGCCACCCAGCCCGACGCAGGCAACTGCACCTCGCCAAGTACAGCGGCGTGCACCACCGATGCGCGCTCGGACTCGCTGCGCCTCGGAGGCAATCTGGCCTTCGGATGGGGGGTGACTCCAGGATGTCTTATTCGCGCACCATTTTTACAAGTTCTCGGAACTTTGACAAAGAGACGGCGATTTGGACTGCCCTTACACTGGCATGACGTAATCACAGCAACCGCATGGCGGTGTGGCGTCATTCGTACTTGTTTTCGATGCCTTCCAAAGCCAGCGCGGTATCTCGTCGGTATTGACTGGCAACATCCAGCGGTATCAAGTCGAAGTATCCACTTGAATCGAGAGTCTCGGTTCCCGTGGAATCCTTAAAATAGAAGTATTCCAATTCCGGGCCGACGTAGAAAGTGCATCCCATATCGGCTGCCCGCTTGAGATTCCTCTTCAGCACATACCTGGGGTCCCCTTCGAAAGGCTCGCCGCCAGGGTTAAGGATATCGCAGAGCATTCGGGCAGTGGGTTTGTCGTCCTTCGCACGCCAGGGGATCAACTGGAACGTGTCCGGGTCGGGCATGGCGACCATGTCGCTCTCGTCAATCCGGGCGAATCCCTCGATGGACGAACCGTCGAAACCCATGCCGTCCTCGAGCGCGGCTTCCAACTCCTCCACTGCGATCGTGAAGCCCTTCAGGAACCGCAGTACGTCGGTAAACCACAGGCTGACGAATTTGATGTCGTGCTCCTTGGCTGTTTGGAGCACTTGATCCTTGCCTTGCCGGCTTTTGTCTGGCATTTGTGGTTCCT
>JBDRTC010000083.1:0-4533 GCA_043824335.1 Planctomycetota bacterium
TACGTGGCTGCCGCTGGTCATTGATTTGGAAGGGGACTCTTGATGCTCATCCGGACTCACGCTTATTATGCCGTCGGTTGCCTGGTGCTCTTCTTGGTGGTCCAGGGGGCATTTCCCGCAGAAGGGGACTCCTCCCCCGGCGGCTCCGAGCCTGAACGCGTCGCATCGGTCGAGCCGCAGGGCGACGTGCCGATCCTCGTCTTGACCGACCGTAACTACACCGCCAATCCCTTCGGGGGCTACCTGGCCGAGATTCTCCGCGGTGAAGGGCTGGTGGAGTTTCACCAGAAGGAGCGATCCGCTCTCTTTACCACCGCCGACCCCGCCGGGGCCCTTGCCCCGTACCGCGTGGTGATCGCCGCCGAGATGGACTTCACGGTCGAAGAAGGCAGGTGGCTCAGCGACTACGTGAAAAGCGGCGGCCTGCTCGTGGCCATGCGGCCCGGCGCCGAACTGGCGGATCTGTTTGGAGTTCGGGTCCTCGGCACGAGACCCGAGCGGCTCATCGAGCATTTTGGCATCGACGCGCACGCCCCGTTGGCCCAGGGCGTCGTCGAGCAGCCGCTCCAGTACCACGGCGAAGCCACAGACTACGCCCTGGAAGGGGCCACGGCGCTGGCCTGGCTCTACGAGGAGGCCGGCAAGCCGTCCGCCCGACCGGCGGTGAGCGTGCATCGGCACGGCAGCGGCTCCGCGGTGGCGTTCGCCTTCGATCTGGCCAAGAGCGTCGTGCTCACGCGGCAAGGGAACCCCCAGTGGCAAAACACCGAGGGCGACACCATGCCGGGCTACCGCACCATGGATCTCTTCATGCGTCCGGACGGAACCACCTACGTCGATCTCCAGCGCATCACGATCCCCCAGGCCGACGAAAAGCAGCGGCTCTTGGCGAACCTCGTCGTGCGACTGGCGGAAAAGCCCCTCCCGCGCATGTGGTACCTGCCGGGACTGCACAAGGTCATCCTGGTCAACACGGGCGACGGCGAGGGGAATTTTGGACCGGAGATCGCCCCGGCGCTCGAAGCCTGCGCGAGCTACGGGGGCCGCTTTTCCGTCTACCTGATGAACTGGAGTTCGGCCCTCGGGATCGAGAAGACGACCGTGGAGGAGGAAGCGGCCTGGCGGGCGGCCGGGCACGAAGTGGGCGTACACTTGTACGGCGGCGGAGCGGAAGGCGAGGGGGCCCGCGAGGCGCTTCGCAACGCCTACGGAAAGATCGCCGCCGATTTGAAGGAGAAGTTCGGCCACGGCCCGCGCACGGCCAGAAATCACACCATCGACTGGACCGGCTGGGTCGACATGGCGGCCATCGAGGCGGAGTTCGGCACCAGGATGGACATGAACTACTGCCACTACCTCCACCTGGAGAATCTCCGCAATACGCCCGGCTACCTCACCGGCACGGGCTTGCCGCAACGGCTGATCGATGAGAAGGGCCAACTTCTTCCCATCTACCAGGCGACAACGCACTGGATGGACGAGTTCTTCGTCTATAACGACATGACCCCCGACGAGGCGGTCAAACTCATCCTCCGCATGTTCGAGGCGGCCAGGCAAGGGCACTACTCGGCGTTCGTCACCAATATCCACCCGTGCCGCTTCAACGGTTACGGCGGCAAAGACAAGATCACGCCCGAGTGGCCCCCCGTGGTTTGGGAGTACTGCCGCGACCAGGGGATTCCCCTCTGGTCGGCGGAAATGCTCCTCGATTTCGTCGAGGCCCGCAACCGGGCCCGCTTCGAGAACCTCGCCTGGCGGATCGACGCGGAAAAGAACTCGGGCCGACTGACGTTCGACTTCCGCACGCCCCTGGCCGGCCAGCTCTTGACGATCATGGTCCCCAGCACGTGGTCGGGCCGGGCGCTGGAGTCGGTCGCCGTCGATGGCGGCCCTGTCGATTTCACGACGGAGCAAATCAAGGGGATCCAGTACGCGATGTTCACCACCACGGCCGCCTCGGCGAGCGTGGTGGTTGACTACAAGTAAGGGGTAGCCGATAAATAACTTCCCGGTTTGGAAGGGGGACAGTCCCATTTTCCCTACGGGAAAATTGGGACAGTCCCCGAGTTATTCTTCGGCCATCCCGAAGCCCGAGGCTTTGGACCGAGATGACTCAGATCGTCGACGCCTACTGCACCCCCGGCACGGAGCGCGAGACGCGTCTCTCGGCGGAGGACCTGCTCAAGTGGATGGACGAAGCCGGCATCGATCGCGCGGTGATCGCCCCGGAAGACCGTGAGCTGGCGCTAAAGAACGCCGAAGGGAACGACCGGATGCTCCGGCTCGCCGACCGTTTCGCCGACCGGTTCATCCCCGCCTGCACGGCGAACCCGTGGAGCGGCCCGGCCGGTTGCCGGGAGTTGGAGAGGGCCGCTGGTGCCGGCGCGAAAATGCTCGTTTTGGCCCCGGCCCTGCAAGGGTTCCTCCTGGGCGACCCGGTCGCCGACGAGTTGCTCCAGTTGGCCGGGGAGCTTCGCGTGCCGGTTTACGCCCACACGGGTCCGCATTCCGCCGCCGCGCCGACCCAGTTGGTGCTCCTGGCCGCCCAGCACGCCCAAACGCAATTCATCCTCGGCCATTGCGGGAGCACCGATTACGCCCACGACATGCCCGCGGTGCTCCGGGCGGCCCCGGAAAACGTTTGGTTCGAGCTGAGCCTGGTCCGGCCGTTTGCCGCTTCCGGCTACGCCGCGATGGTGGACCACGCTCGGCTGATCTTCGGCAGCTCGGCGCCTCGGAATCATCCCGCGTTCGAGCTTGGGCACCTGGCCACGTACCTGCCCGTCGAGGACCATCCCGGCATCTACGGCGGCAACCTGCTGCGGCTCTTGGCTTCCTAGCGAGACACGTCCTCATGATCGTCGATTGCCATACTCACTGGGCGCCTCGATATCACGCGCAAGCGGGAAGCGATCCGGCCCAATGGTTTGCCGTGCTCCAGAAGCACGGGGTAACGCACGCGGTGGTTCTCCCCATGGTCGGTTTGTGCGACGATACGGTGCTCGAGCAGGACAACGACGACGTGGCGGCCGCGTGCTCAGCCTCCGCCGGAAGGATGATCCCGTTCGCAACCGTGAACCCGTGGTCCGGCGAGGCGGCGGTCGCCGAGTTCCGGCGCTGCCTGGAGACGCTCCATGTCCGCGGGCTCAAGTTCCACCCGTGGCTTCAGGGGATCAGTCCCAACACCGAAGAAATGGACCGGCTCTCGGACATGGCCGGCGCGTCGGGCGTGCCGGTTCTCTTCCACGACGGCACGCCCCCATTTTCGCTCCCTTCGCAGATCGCGCTTCTGGCCCGCCGGCACCCCCACACCCGGTTCGTGCTCGGGCATTGCGGGCTCTTGGAGCACTGGCGGGAGGCGATCGCCGCGATGCACCACGCCGAGAACCTGTGGGGCTGCCTTTGCAGTCCGCACCTGGCCGGGCTTTCGGAGATTGTGCGCCGCTCGGACCGCGACCGGCTCGTCTGGGGCTCCGACCACGGTTTCTCGCTCGCCGACGCCGTCGGCTACCGCAAAGGGCTCCTGGAGCTGACTGGTCTCGCCGACGCCGACCGGGAGGCCATCTTCTCTCGCAACCCGGCGCGTCTTTTGGGGCTCGATGGCTAAGCGGGGCGGACTACAGATTGCACGATGTCTTAGGGTGCGACGGGCATCTTGCCCGTGCACTGGCGAGACGCCAGTGGCACCCTTTTTCAACGGGCTGCGAGGCTTGTCGGCGCCCCCGTTTCGCGTATCATGGGGGCCATGAGGTTCGCCCCCAAGCCGGAAAACGACTTCGCCTGCTTCATCCGCACCTACTACCGCGAGTGCCGCGAGCGCTTCGAGAAGATCGAGGCCATCGCGGGTAAGTGGATGTTTCGCGACTTGGTGCCGGGCCTCAGCGATTTCGACGCCCGGCTGACCGTCTCCAATCGGATGACGGCCGACGACTGGTGCCGCATGTCGACCGCCGTGGGCCAGACCCACCTGGCCCTCTGCCGCAAATACCCCGCCTGGGCCCGAAACCTCGAACACCTGCCGGGTATCAATCTCACCTGGGACGAGCTGCTCGAGGAGCGGGCCTACTACCCGGAATACCAGCAGTGGTCGTTCTACGACTGCGAAGACCCCGGCCAGATCAGCGCCGTCGTGGACCGGCTGGGCCGCCGGGGGCTCGACGCGAAGGACGAGCACTTCCATCTCAAGAGGTTTTGCACCTACTTCGGGCGCTACGATCGGGCCATCGACCCGCCCATCAACCTGGGCGTTCACGCGAACAAGTACGCCCTGCACAGCCGGCTGATGCACTATTTCACGCCGCCGGTCCACTCGGCCATGTTTCTCCTGGAGAAGCGGCCCTTCGTCGGCAAGTTCGAGGCGCTGGAGGTCGCTTCCCAGCGGTTCGCCGAGTTGAAGTGCTGGGACTACGCCTGGGAAATTCTCGCCGCCGATTACATGACGCCCAAGTGGTACGAGGAACCCCATCTCAGCGAGCTGGAAGACGCCCTGGAAGACGGCCTGACGGCGATCCGGGACGCCCTGCGCGACGTGAT
>JBDRTC010000084.1:0-9087 GCA_043824335.1 Planctomycetota bacterium
CGGTACTTGGTTTCTCTACCTCAAAAGACGACGCGCCACCTGGGATGTAAAGGCTTACTATGTCGAGGGTTATGTTGCCACGCCACGAAATCGACCCACGAATTCTGCCGAGGAGCCTTAACAATAGACCCGCGCTCGCGATAATGGCTAGTGTAGTTAGACTGTGTAGCTGAAAGCGGGGGGCTTGAGGTCCCCTCGTGGATATTGCGTGTGGCATGGCATCGATCCTCGTTAGCGACGGCACTACTCTTTCCGGGGCAACCGTATTTCGACTGCCGCCGGGAGAAAAAGGAGAAAAAGGGAGAAAAAGGGGTCAGGAGAAAAAGGGGTCAGAACTATTTTGGCGCCGCGCCGGCTGGTCCTTAGGAGGATTCTCTCCGAAAAATAGTTCTGACCCCTTTATCCCGTGCGTTGGGCTATCGCTTGGGCCCGCTCGGCGAAGGGCTTTGCCAAATCACGCCGGGCCAGGGCCAGAACATCGCACCGACTCAAGAAGGCCGAGGCGTCAAGCCGCGCGTCGAATAGCTGCTCTTGAGCCTCGCAGGTGGTGGTGAAGATCACGATCCCATAGCCCGGCAGTCCCTCGATTGTCACCAACAGCCGGCCGATCACACGAGGTGTGAGCAGATGGGCCTCGTTAATGATCCAGACGTAGCACCCGCCACCTATCGGCCGGCACCGAAGCGAGGATTCGATTTCGTCGACTTTGGCCGGCGTACATTTCGAGCCGTCAATTTCCTCGATTGCCCAGGGCTCGGCCACTTCCGCGGCGATGAGCCGGGCAATCGTAGTTTTTCCCGTGCCGGACTGGCCCGAGATCCAGAAGGATCGGCCGCCCAGGCCGCGCTTTCGCAAGACGGCCAGTTTCCCAAGGGCTTTGTCCTGCCCTACAACGTCGCCCCAAGAGCGGGGGCGGTAGTCTTCGTGCAACGTGGACATGATGACCTCCCCTGTTAGCTGTTGCGGAACACGAACACACCACCCTCGGGGTTCGAGAAGGTCAAGGAGTGCATCCTGATGCGGACAGCCCGGGACCCGGGATACGACATCAACTGGACCGACTGGGCCGGGAAGAACCGCATCGCCGACGCGATGGACGAAAAGACCGCCGATCCTTTCGACTCCACCGTCACCGGCCCGTGGCTTCACGGCTGGGCCAGCACCGGCGATGTTGGGTAGCCCCGCCTCGACCGGCCGCCGTTGCTGCTTGCTCGTCACGAGGGCAAAGATTCGGACCGAGGAAACCACGCCTTTCGGATTCGCCGCATCATTGTCGCTCTTCGGACTGGTTTTCCTGCCATCATGGGGCAATCACGACCATTCCGCCGGACCCAGCCAAGGGCGTCCGGGCTGCTGTGAGTTGCCGGGGCCGGCTTTTCACGACTACAATGTCCCTTTTGGAGAGATGTTCATGTCCCGGCGATTTTGTCAATTCGTGTTGCTCGTAACCTGTCTTGGCGCGTCCGCCGGGGCCGAGGAAGTGCGTTTGATCGAGCAGGAACAGCGGGTCCCGCCGGGGCAGACGGCGGCTTTTGATTTCGGCCCGTTGCCGCAACGCGACACGACGGTGCTCTTGCGCGTAACGGCGCGGCTCCACCTGGCCGCGCCGGCGGGATCGATGTATTTCTTGAACATGGAGCTGAACGGGCGCGAGATCCGACCGGCGCGGAGCCGGCGGGTGATCCGCCTGGTGAACCGACCCTTGGAGGCCCCGGTGGCGGCGAACCTGCCGGCGCCTTGGTTCGGGAATCATGCCTGGCGGCTGCTCTACTCGCCCGACTTCGATTACCGGCCGGGATACTGCCCGGACGATCCCTACACGTTTGTGCTCGACGTGACCGACCTGGTGAACCCCCTGGCCGAGAACCGCCTGGCGATCACCAACACGGCCGACAAGCTCCGCAAGTCCTGGACCGCACCGGAGGGGGATTTGGTGCTCCGCGATTTGGCCGTTACGGCGAGGCCCGGCGCGAGCCCCACGATGGCCGCCGAGGCTTCGATGGCTCCGGTGATCAACACGGGTCAACCGGCGGCCGGGCCGGCGCGCTACGACGCCCGTCTGACGGCCGGCGGCGGACTGGCCGTGAAGGTCGGCTCACGCCGGTGGGAGTTCGCAAGCGCCTTCTCGTACCCCAACGCAGGCTTTAACCGGTTGGTCGCGGGGGGCGGCGCGGATGGGACGGGCCAGCCGAGTTGGAAACCGGAGGTTGTCGAGCCGACGCGACTCACGGCCGTAGGTTCCCATTATCGATTGGCGAGAACCGTTCGCTTCGGCCCGGTGAAAATCGAGGTGGCCGACGAGCTGACGAACCTCGACCGGCAGCGCCCGCTGGGCCTGGTGGTCCGGCATGAAGTGAGTTTGGCGGGCCTGGCCGATCCGGCCGTGCGGCTGGCGGGAAATCCCGACCCGGCGGTGAGCGACTATTACTCGCCGCCCAATCCGAGCGTACACGTGAGGCTGGCCGACCAGGGGCTGGGACTCTTGGCCGAGGACGACGTGCTGCGCAATCAGGCCCGGCTCTACTACGGGGCCGAGCCGCCGGTGGCCGGCCTGCGGACCGAGATGCTCCGGCTGGGGCCCGGCGAGTCGTACACGCTGCGATGGTCGATCTGGCCGGTGGCGGGGCCGGACTATTTTGATTTCGTGAACCTGGTGCGTGCCGACTGGGGCGCGAACTTCACCGCCCCCGGGGCGTGGACCTTCTTCCACCCCGATTCGATCCTCAGCCAAACCCCGGAACAGATTCGAGAGAAGTTCCGCCGCCTGGGGATTCGCTTCGCGTGCTACTGCGGCGGCTGGGTCGATCCCAGGCACGACCGCAAGCGGATCGGCTTTGGGACCGGGGTGCTGGACGACTATTGGGCCGATTTCCGCACCCGGCTCCGTGGGGCCGCGGCCAAGATCCGCGAGGCTTGCCCGGAGGTGAAAGTGCTCGTCTACTACGACACGCAGCGCGACACCGCGGAGGCGGGCCACGAGCGGTTCCGCGACAGTTGGCTCGTCGGCCCCCAGGGGCAGCCGTTATCGACCGAGTGGGGCGGCGTCTACAGTCTCACCTGGAGCATGGTCGCCACAAGGGATAACTCCTTCGGCCGCGCCATGCTCGAAGCCGTCGACCGCTACCGCGGCGAGATCGGCGCCGACGGGCTCTATTGGGACGAGATGGAAGGCGTGGCCTACGGCGCGCCGCTGGTGACCTACAACATGGCCGACGGCCACTCGTGCCTCTTGGACCCGCAAACCTACACGATCCAGCGGGAGATCGGCATCACGACGCTCCTGGGCAAAGAGCACCGGCTGGCTGTGATCGAACGGGCACGCCGCAACGGGGGAGCCGTGATGGGGAACGGTCCCGCCTGCACCCGGGCGATCCTCGCCAGCGGCGTGCCGCGGATGGTCGAGATTCAGCACAACGATTACTGGTGCTACGAGGGCAACCTGGGTACGCCGCTGGGCTACATGTCCAGTCGGATGGATTTCGGAAACGTGGTCCGGGCGCTCGATATGGCCTGCCTTCCGGTGGGCACGCGCTACGACTACCCGCACGAAATCTCTCGCTACCTGTTCCCCTTTACGCCCATCGAGCTGCACGCGGGCTATCTGCTCGGCCGGGAGCGGATCATCACGATCCACTCGGGAAGCTACGGCTGGCCGGGCGAGCCGTGCCGCGTGGCCGTGCGCTATTTCGACCGCGTGGGCAAGCTCACGAGAACCGACTTGCCGACCGACCGCACGGCGCGGACGGCGGTGCAGGTCGGCCCGGGCGAGGCCGTGGTGATCGAGCGGTTGCCGGCTGACGACTGAGATACCTGAAAGGAGGAGCCGATGCCGTTCAGTCTGGGCCGATCCTTCAGTCGCCGCGAAAGCAGTGGACCCGCAATGAAAACGCTACGAGCCTTTGGCCTGCCATTGGTCATCCTGGCGGCGGTCCTCACCGGCCGCGCCGGAGCGGTGATCCTATTGAACCCAGAACCCGACCCCCCCGAGAACAAAGTCGCACCGACGGGGCGCCTGGCCGGAAGCGGCTGGGAGTTCCAAGGCACCTGGGGCGGGTTCCTCGGCACGCCGGTGGCACCGCAGTTCTTTATCACGGCCAAGCACTGCGGCGGCAACGTCGGGCAAGTGTTCAGTCTCGGCGGCACAAGCTACAAGACCGTCAAGCGTTTCGATTCGCCCAGCAGCGACCTGACCCTCTGGGAGATCTCGGGGACGTTTCCCGCCTACGCGCCACTCTATACCAAGTCGGACGAGGTAAACAAGCAGCTGGTGGTCTTCGGCCGCGGCACGGAACGCGGATCGCAGTACGCGATGGCCAACTCAGTCCCACCCGGTGCCGACTTCCGGGGTTGGTCCTGGGGCCCGGGGAAGGGCGTTCAGCGATGGGGTACCAACGTGGTCACGGCCGCCATCAAGGGGCCGGGGGAAATCATGGACCGGGGAGAACGTGACATACCCCGTGCCGGTGTGGGTTGTCGTCGACGAGTTTGACGCAGACGAAAAAGTCGACCAGGCCGAGGCGTGCGCCTTGCGGAAACATGACCCTCGACGGCCTTGGAGGTCCGTCGTACAGAGGTCTTAGGCAACGTTAGGGTCGAGTGGCGTTTCCAAGAAGTTGTTCTTACAGTAATGTTCACGCGGAATAGCGCAAAATCCGCAGCGACCGCTTGGGAAGCTGCCATTGTTTCGCGGGTGCGGCTGCGAGGTCATCCGTGGGAACATACGCATCGGCCGTCTCGACCTGTTGGGGCGATTGGCCATAGTTCGCCAGAACCAAGTGCAAGTCACGATTGGCGAAGGCCGAAGCCACGCAGTCTTTCGGCAGAGGTGTGGCGAACAGGTCCGAGTCGGCGATCTCCAAAAACGCCCAGGTTCCGTCTGCCGCCAGCGGCAGGTACTGCCTGAGCCAGCGGGCGTGGGCCGGCCGCGTCTCGGCGCTAGGTGGAATGGGATCCCAACCGCCGTAGATGTAGGGGCCGTTCGGATGTGCCTGGTAGTATTTCCACGCCGCTGCGTAAAACCCGTTTTCTTTCACCCCCGGCAAACGCGGAATGGGAATCACGGCCCGCTCCCCGGTAAGAGGCCGTCCGCCCTGCAGCAACGGGAATTGCATGTAGGGAATCGAGTGCAAAAAGTGATCGCTTTCGCCCTCGACCTTGGCTGCGGTCCCTTGAATGCAGGGAACAACGTAAGGCGTATGGTTCTTTGCCGCTTTGCGCAAGCCGTCGGCATTTTCGACGTTCTCTCCCACCCAGAGATAGTCGTAAACCTTGAGCCCGCCCGTCTGAGGCTCATTGGCTCGATCCGCGTGCATCTTATATATGCCGCCGCGTCGCTTCACCTCCGAGTAGATGAGATACAAGAGATCGGTCATCGCGCCGTCATACTGAGGCGTTTCCTTAAACGCGACCACCTCGTCTTGGGCGGGTTCTTTGATGCGCTTCTCTGCGTTGGGAACATACCCCCAGTCGTTATAGAGGCCGTCGAGCTCATAATCTTCGAGGATTTGCACCATGCGCGGCAGGAAATAGGCGCGCCACCCGGGACTGGCCGGCGAGCATCGCGTCAAATCCCACCAGCCGCCAAACGCATCACCGGGTCGCGACCATTCCTTGCGGTAATCCGGATCGCTCCCGACAAAATATCCACTCGATGCATAGGCAAGAATCTTCATGCCGCGATTGTGGACCATCGTCACAAAACGGCGAAATCCCTCCGGATTGACCGCGGTCAACTTATTGCCTCCGAACAGTCCATATCGATCGTTCCATTCGTCCATAACATGAATCAACTGGATTCCATGGCCCTTCAACCGGTCCAATTCTTGTTCGTCGTATTCTCCGGGCTCCCACGGCTTGCGGCTCGGATACTCGCCCATGTTGTAGACGCATTGAGCGGGGAGATAGTCGGTAATCAGGTGCTTGCGCATGCACTTGCGGATTCTCTGCGTGCAGGTGCCGACGTTTGTGAGGCGCCGCCGGTGGTCCTCCGCCGTGTAGCTGGCAAGAATCGCCGACGTCTTGGATGCATCGGCGGCAGTTCTTGCCGCGGGCGAGTCGGTTGCTTGGATGGTGTTGATGGGGAGGGAAATGGCGGCGCCTGCGGCGGCGGCCGTGGCGCCCGTCTTGAAGAATTGTCGCCTGTCCATGATAGACTCCTGGTGCGCTGGTCCACCGAGTTTTGGTTTCCTTTAGGTTGGTCTTAACCCGTGAAAAAGCGATGGTTTAAGGTATGCTTCCGTTCAGGCAATCGCCGCAGCTGAACGGTTTGCACACCCGTCAGACCCCCCAATCTAGCATGTTGCCGTCGTATTTCAAGAATCGCAGAGTAGTTTATCCGATCTGCCGGCGTGGGGAGGGAGTCTGGGGGAAGAGTGGATCGGCAGACGTTCGGTTCTCGGACCACTGGCTTCGCCTCTTTGAATGCACGCCCGCGATTCTGCCCGCGCGTCATCAAATGCATGGGTTCCCGGTGCGCAACAGACAGCGTCATCAATGGGTCGTTTGTTGCGATATCCCGCAAAAGGCATGAGAAAACGGGACGGTAACGGTCCAGCTCATCTACCGCGGCGGCCGGTAAGACGTTGGAGCCCGAAAAAGCTACCTGCCGCCGCTGTCAGGACCAACTCCTGGTTCGGCGCTTACCTTCCCAAGCATCGTCGGCCGGTGCGGCCGTGATAGCGGCAGGGTTTCCTGCCAATGTCCAGGTGGGCGTCGCGGTGGCAGTCGCCTGTTGTTCGAACCCAGACGTCGGAGCCGGCGACGGGTGCGAGCGGCTTTGGCTCGGGATTCTTCCAGGCGATGAACTCATTTAGTGCCGAAGGTGCCGGCGGTTGACGTTTGGCGCCAAGGTCGATTCGCCGACCGACACACTCTCCCCCTTTTGCCTATTTTGAAGATTGACGCCCGAATGTCTAGCGATAAGATAGGGTACATCACTCTACCGAGGTGTGTGCGTTCCCCTGTTGTGGGCTCCAGTTGAGCCGAACTGCTGGAGCCACGTTGGTGGCGGTCACCGGAGTTGTTGGCTCCGGCCACATGCCACGCGCATCCACCGTCGTCCGTTGCCAGACGGAGATTGGCGCATCGGGTTTCGCATGAAGCTCAACTAATTGGTCGCGCTTGCCGCAAGCTGCTCAACGTGCACCGGTCGCTGCCATGTTCGCCTTGTCATTGAGTTGGGCAAGCCTCGCGCTGCAAATGCCCGTCGCGAGGCAGGATGGCGACTCAAGCCCGAAAGGGACTCCGGCAGCACGTCTGCGCGGGCAAGTCCGTCGCCGCAGTACTTCTTATCCGAGAGGACCCTACCATGACCGCTCGTTCTTTTTTCCGCCGCATGACGCTTGGTGCTAGAAGAGTCGTGAGTCCGAGTAGTCTTTCGCCGCAGTGGCGAAGGCTGCACCTGGAGCCGCTCGAAGACCGCCGCCTGCTGGCCGTTGATTTCGGCGACGCGCCGGATCTGGCGCCCGGCACGGCCGCCGGGGACTACAACACGCTTTCCACAGACAGTGGGCCGAGTCACACGATTACGGCCAGTCTCTACATGGGCGGCAGTCCCGACGCAGAGGCCGAAGCCTGGCAAAGCGCCCTGGCCGACGGGGACGATACCAATGGCTCCGACGACGAGGACGGCCTGAACAACCCTGCCGCCCAACTGACGCTCACCGTCGGTTCGGTACCCTTCGTCGACGTTAGCGTGACGAACAACACCGGCGCCGAGGCGACGCTCTACGGCTGGATTGACTTCGACGGCAGCGGCGTATTCGACAACGCCACGGAGCGGGCCTCCGTGGCAGTGGCCGACGGCACGAGCGGCCACACGGCCACGCTCGTCTTCCCCAAGGTGCCGGAGGTTTATGCCGCCGATACGTTCGCCCGGTTCCGGTTGGGCCTCAGCAGCGACACGGCCGCGGCCGACCCGACCGGCGCAGCGGGCGACGGCGAGGTGGAGGATTACCCGGTTGCGATCACCGCGCGCGGCGATGGTTCGGTGAAGAGCCACCAGAAGATCAGCAGCACCGAGGGCGGCTTCACCGGCACGCTCGACGATTACGCCCGCTTCGGTTCCTCGCTGGTCGCGCTGGGCGACCTGGACGGCGACGGCGTGACCGAACTCGCCGTGGGGGCTCCCCTCGACGGCGACGGGGGAAGCTACCGCGGTGCCGTGTGGGTGCTCTTTATGAACGCCGACGGCACGGTCAAGGCCCACCAGAAGATCAGCGACACCGAGGGCAACTTCTCCGGCACGCTCGACGATTCCGACTATTTCGGAACCTCGGTCGCCGCGCTCGGCGACCTGGACTCCGACGGCGTGACCGAGCTCGCCGTGGGAGCTTATGGAGATGCCGATGGCGGAAGCTACCGCGGTGCCGTCTTGGTCCTTTTCCTCAACGCCGACGGCACGGTCAAGGCCCATCAGAAGATCAGCGACACCGAAGGCGGCTTCACCGGCACGCTCGACAATTCCGACAATTTCGGTTTCTCGCTGGCCACGCTGGGCGACCTGGACGGCGACGGCGTGAGCGAGCTGGCCGTGGGAGCCATGGGGGACGACGACGGGGGAAACCAGCGCGGCGCCGTGTGGGTGCTCTTCCTCAACGATGACGGCACGGTCAAACTCCACCGAAAGATCAGCGACACGGAGGGCCGCTTCGCCGGCACACTCGACGATTACGACTATTTCGGCTACTCGGTCGCCGCGCTCGGCGACCTGGACGGCGACGGCGTGACCGACCTCGCCGTAGGAGCTTATAGCGATGCCGATGGCGGAAGCTATCGCGGTGCCGTGTGGGTACTTCAGCTTACGGGGGAGCGGGACCTGGGCGACGCACCCGCCCAGTACAACACGCTCACCAGCGACGACGGCGCCGCCCATCTGGTCGGCGACCTGTTCCTGGGGGCCGGCGTGGACGTGGACTTCGACGGGCAGCCCTCGCCCCAGGCCGACGGCGACGACACGGACAGCGACGGCGACGACGAGGACGGCGTCGTGTTCCTCAACCCACTAACCCGAAGTTCTTCCCCCGTTTTGCAGCAAGTTCAAGGGAGCGTTGTATTTGGGGCGATTTCGGGCGGCAAAGTGTAGTCATG
>JBDRTC010000085.1:0-8171 GCA_043824335.1 Planctomycetota bacterium
CTGATGTGCGGCATCAGTAGCGGGGCCGCCGCCTGGGCCGCCCTGAAACTCGCCCGGCTCGAAGAGAACCAAGGCAAGCTGATCGTGGCCATCCTGCCCGACTTGGGCGAACGCTACCTGTCGACGAAGCTCTATCTGGAGTAGCTCAAGGTCGACCGTCACACCGTGCCGACGGTGATCGGGATGGCCGGCGCGGCGATTGGAGCCGGCTCCTCCGGGTCCGCCTCGATCACTCGCATCCGCCGCCAGCGCCCTCCGAGGAAGCGGGCCAGGAAGATCAGCCCCAGCGTGCAGATCCAGCCGGTGATCGCCGTCCAGCACCAGATCAATCCCCAGCCGAAGAAGGTGATTCCCCACCAGCTTGCCAGCACCGGCAGGGGCGCCACGATCAGGTTGGTGAGGAGGATGAACCGCGTGTCACCCGCCCCCTTGATCGCGCCGGAGAAGATGATCGCTGCGGCGTCGAACAGGCAGTAGGCGGCCGCGAAGCGGAGCAGAACCACGGTGACGTCGCGGAGCCTGGCGAACTCATCCGCGGGAATCCCCGAGGCGTGTCCCATGAGGAACATTCCGGGCACGAGCACGTACAACAGCGCCATCGTGCCCATGTAGGTGAAGGCCATTCGCAGCGCGGTCCAGGTTGCCCGGGCGGCCATGTCGGGACGGTTCCGCCCCAGTTGCTGGCCGACCATCGTGGTCACGGCGATCCCCAGGCCCAGCATGGGGATGAATGCCACGCTGTTGACGTTGAACGCCAGCGTGGTGGCGGCCATGGCCTCTGTGCCCAGCCGTCCGACGAGCAGAATGAAGAGCGAAAAGGCCGCCACTTCCACGAGAAGCTGCAAGCCGTTCGGTCCGCCGTAGCGGAAAATGCGGCGCATCAACGCCGCGTCGAAACGCCGCCCGGCGTCCAATTGATACGTTTCACGATACGCGGGCCGCATCATCATCCACCAGTATGCCACAACCCTGAACCACTGCGAGACGACCGTTGCCCAGCCGGCCCCTTCGATCCCCATGGCGGGAAAGCCCGCGTGGCCGAAGATCCACAAATAGTCCAACACCAGGTTCAGGCCCACCGACGAGCAGTCGACGACCATCACCACCCGGGTTTCCCCGCGGCCCGTAAAGAACGTGGTAAACGCCGAGGAGATGAGCACCCCCCCTGCGCCGAACGTGAGCACCTGGTAGTAGATGACTTCCAGGCCCGCCACTTCCGGGCTGTGACCGGCCGCGTTGAAGATCATCGGGGCCAGAGGGATCGTTGCCACGTAAAGCGGCGCGGCGATGATCCCGATCCTCGCGCTCTGCCACACGACCGAGCCGATCCGCTCGGGCCGCCCGGCGCCGAGGTACTGGGCCACGAAGGCATTGCCGTACATGGCCACGCCCAGGGGAAAGCAGATCAGCGTGAAGTGCAACAGCGCCGCGGGCATCGCGGCGGCCATCGCTTCGGTCGAGTGCCAGAGGAGGAACATCCGGTCGACGAAGTGCATCACGCTCATCGACCCCATCGACACCACCAGCGGCAGCGCCAGCACGAACACGTCACGACCGCCACAGGGTCGGGTCCACCAGTTGTGCGTCTGGGCCTTGGTCATGAAGAGGTTCGCGCGTGCCGGAATTGGTGCAGGCTGGCGCCCCGGCTGCTCCTCGGAAGGACCGCGTCGGCCGCCCCGCCTACCGAGGGCCATTATTTCACGTCCGAAGAGACACGACCAGTGGAAAAAGGTTCGTCGGCGGGTGGCACGGGCATCTTGCCCATGCTCCGGCCCAAGCACTGGCGAGACGCTGGGCTTTGTCGGAAAATGGTTCACATGTTACTGCAAGGGTGGCATGCCCTCGCGAAGCGTGGGCATGTGGGGCGGAAACATGGCGACGCAAGCGACGCCATGCCACCCGGAGACAGGGTTTTCCGACAAAGCCTGGTGCCAGCCAATCGCCAAGAACCGTCGCGAACGAACCGGCGCCGAGTAATTTCGTCTCCGGACATCTCAAAAGCCCTCCGTTTCCGTGAGAACAAGCGGGTCTTCAAAAGAAGTCCGCGATTTCGACGTGCAGGGTGGTTCGACGCGCGAGCCCCACGCCGGATCTTGCCCGACAATCCGGCAAAGCAGCCGGCGACTCATTGTAGTTGGCCCGAGGACAGGGCACTAGCCGCCTGCCGCGATCGATCTTGCGATCAGCCAGTCGGCCAGCGGCGCGATGCCATCGCCGGCCAGGGCGGCGATTTGGAAGATTTCTGCCTCCGGGGCCAGACGCTTCATGTCGGAAACGACCCGGTCGACGTCGAAGCGGACGTAAGGCAAGAGGTCCGTCTTGCTGATCACCAGCGCGTGGGACCCTTGGAAGATGGCCGGGTATTTGGCCAGCTTGTCGTCTCCTTCGGGCACGCTCAAGACGACCACGCGGAGGTGCTCCCCCAGGTCAAACCCGGCGGTGCAGACCAGGTTCCCCACGTTCTCGATCACCAAGAGGTCGATCCCCGTGTAGTCGAGATCGGCGGTAGCCGCGGCGATCATGTTGGCGTCGAGATGGCAGGCGCCGTCGGTGTTGATCTGGACGACGGGCACGCCCAGGGCGTCGATCCGTTCGGCGTCGATCGAGCCGGCGATGTCGCCCTCGATGACTGCCGGGGCCATGCGGCCCTTGAGCCCGGCGAAGAGCGCTTCGAGCAAGGTTGTCTTGCCCGAACCTGGCGAGCCGACCAGATTCATGCCGAACACGCCGGCCGCGTTCAGCCGGGCACGATTCTCCTCGGCCAGCTGGTCGTTGGCTTTGAGGATCTTCTTGGCAGCGACGATTTTCATCCGCTCTCTCGCATCAGGCGGGCATTCCGAGTTCCAAGCGGGATGAGGAAAAGCCTGGTCAGTCGGGTGCCACTGGCGTCTCGCCAGTGCACGGGCAAGATGCCCGTGGCACCCGAATACACCGTGCAAACCTTGGTCCGTCCCGCTTAACGGCAACTCAGGAATTATCGCCCACGACCGGCCGGCGGGCAAGCTATTCCAGATCGGCAAGCGTCTTGCGAATCAGGTTGGGGACGTGCGCCTTCATTCTCGGCGGGACCGAGGGGTCTTGCTCGGGCAGGGCACGGATCGTGTCGGCGGCCGGCTTGGCCCTCTCGTCCATCGCGTCCAGCGCGTTCAGCGCCAACACCGACACATAGACGCCGCTGCTGTCGACCGGGGCCAGCTTGAGAAGGACCTCAAGCGCCTTGGCGGCCTCGGCGTCGGCGCCATATCGCCCCAACGCCTCGGCGGCGACGATCCGCACATAGGGCGAGTCGTCGCCGAGGGCCGCCCGAAGCGGGTCGCCGGCCGAACGCACCGCCTCGGGGCCTCGCATGAGAATCCCCATGGCCGCCCAGTAGCGGACGGCGCTGTCTTCGTCGTCGAACGCCTCGACCAGCGCGGGAAGCACGTCATTTTTCAAAGAAGACGCCAGTTCGGCCGTCGCCATGATCTTTTTCATCGGGTACTTGCGGTCGTCATGCCCCATTTCGTAGGGCGTGGAGCCTTCCGAGCGGGTGTGGATCTCGCCTTCCGGCAGGAAGACGACGTCGCGGACTTCAATCGCCAGGTCCTGTTGGGCTTTGCGGAGCCGGACGAGGATCTCCTGGTGCTCGCGCGAGCCGGCCAGGTTGTTCACCTCGTCCGGATCGTTCTCCAGGTCGTAAAGCTCTTCCGCCGGCTTGGTCTCCCAAAAGAAGGTCTTCGGCGGCGCGAGCTTGCCCTGGTCGTAGAGGTTCTTCCACACCTGCGTCGTGGGGGTCTGGAACATGTAGGCGACGTGCTGGCCGTAGATCTTGTGCGGCATGTAGTTGCGAACGTAGAGGTAGCGCTTGTCGCGGACGCTGCGGACCATGTCGTAACGCTCGTCCATCCGGCCGCGAAAGCCGTAGGCGTAGGGCTGCTCGGGCGCCTCGAACCGGCCCAGGAAGGCGTGGCCCTGCATGTGGGCGGGCGGCTCGATGCCCGCGATGCTCAGCACCGTGGGGGCCAGGTCGACAAAGCCGACCAGCCGATCGGTTTTGGCGCCCGAAGCGTAACCGGCGGGCGCTAGGTGCTTGAACTTTTCGGGCACGTGGACGATCAAGGGCACGCGGAGTCCGGAGTTGTAGGGCCAGCGTTTCGAGCGGGGCATGCCCGAGCCGTGGTCGCCGTAGTAAAAGACGATCGTCTCCTCGGCCAGCCCCTCTTTCTCCAGGTCCTCGAGCACGCGGCCCACTTGGGCGTCCATCTCGGTGATCTTGTCGTAATACTGGGCCCAATCCTGCCGCACTTCCGGCGTATCGGGATGGTAGGCCGGCACGCGGACCGTGGCCGGGTCGTGTACCGGCGTGTGCGGGCGGCGGCGGATCTGGCTCTCGTGGCTGACCGTGAAATTGAAGACGGCGAAGAACGGCTGCCCCGGCTTTCGGTTCCGCCAATGGGCCTTGCCGCTCGATTCATCCCAAACGGCGCCCGGCTTCTCCAGGTTGTAATCCTCCTTGCGGTTGTTCGTGCAATAATACCCGGCCTCACGGAGATACTCGGGATACATCTTCATCCCCGCCGGGAGCCGGGTCATGCTCCGCATGTGCTCCGATCCGGTGCTCGGCGGATACATGCCGGAAATGATGGCCGTTCGGGCCGGGGCACAAACCGGCGCCGTCGACCACGCGTTCAGGTAGATCATCCCCCGGGAGGCGAGCCGGTCGAGTTTGGGCGTGTCGGCGTACGCGTCGCCGTACGCGCCAAGGTGAGGGCCGTTGTCCTCGCTAGTGATCCAAAGAATGTTCGGGCGCGGCTTCGGCTCAGCCGGGACAGCGGATGAAAGTGCCAACCACAGAGCTGACGCCAAAAACGCCGTCAATCGAACCGCTCTCATCTTCTCGCCTCCCTTTTCCCGTTGCATGCCGGACGCTGGATCGGCGGCTCCGGTACGTGCGATGGTTACGCCATAGGTGGACGGTCGGTCGTCATGTGCTCTGCCACCGGCCGTGGCGGACGCGACACGATCTTCCTGCCGCTTTCCTTCTGCTTTTCGCGTGCAGCGCGGCAAATGGCCCTGATGTCGTGATTGTATTTGGCCGCATACTGCTCGCGGTTACGGCGAACTTCGTCAACGATGGGATCACGCCACATGACCCTAGGCCTCCATCAGTTCCTGCGGAGTGCAGATTGTTGGTGGTTCGTACCGGAAAGATCGACAAATCGCTTCGATCCGAGGCCGGATCGCGGCATTGGCGATGTGCGTACAGTTCCACGTTAACAGATATTCGATCCCGTGCACAGTCGCAACAGCAATGTGCAGAGCATCCACTTCAGCCTTCTCAGGAAGGGGAACCCGCTTCATCAACGCTTCAGCCAAACGCTCTACATCTTCGGTTGGATCCAGCTCATCAATGCCGGCTAGCGCTTCCAACCGTTGCTGCGCGGCGTCAGCATCGCCTTCCCCGCATTCGTCGATGACAAATTGCGAGATGAAGATATCGAAATCCCCGCGGTGGACCTCCCACCATTCGTGCGTCATCTGCTGGTTCGCCGCCGTGATCAGATCACGACTGGGCCGTGAGGTTAGATAACCGAAGATGCTTGTTTCGAGGTAGACGCTGGGTTTCATGGTTGCCATTCGTCGTAGGGGTGGCTTCTCTTACGTAACGCCCCAAGCTCAACTGCCGGGGCCGCGGGTGACACGTTGACCCACGAAACACGGCAATGCGGCCCCCGTCAGGTGGAGCGCCGGGTTCGGCCACTTCCCGCTCACATGGCAGCAAGTGGGCCAAGGGCCAACAGCGTTCGATTAATAGCCTGCGTCAGTGTGGCAGCATCCTGGCTCAGTTGTGAGGTTATCTCCAACGCATTTGCAGCAGGAATCTTAATAGACACTACCGTATGTAACGGTGATGCTCCGGCCTTATCCAACTCCCGATTGAATGCCGTACCGACAGCCCAAAATCGCTCGACGACTTCGACAGGTAGATCATTGGGCATGAAAGGCCTTCGAAGATACGATTCAGTCGCGTTCGTCCTCAATCTGAATGGCGGGTATTGTACGCCGTGACCGTCTCCTTGAACGATGCCCTGGAGAAGCGGTATGACGCTCTGAAGGACGCGATCATTGTACTTCATCTCGATAAGTAAGCCGACAAGGAATTCACGCCAACTTTCTACGCAACTTATCGTTGCTGAGCGGTCGAGGGCGACCAAATCACTGCCTGAGAGCAAACGGATGTTATCACCGTGTTTCGGGCGTAAGCTCGCGAAAAAGAAATCTCTTGCCTCGTCCGAAATGCTACCTCCATTCACCGCGTAGAACGAGCCTATCTTGTGGTCCTGACCGGTCTGTCGATGTGTAAAGTCCTTCGCAAAGGCCTCATCACAGTCTTGGATTAATCCATGTACGGATTCCTTTCCGACGCTCGCAACGTGCTTCGCTTGAAGTCCGTGGTATCGCACATGATGGAATCTGTCTATTTCGCCGAAAACCAGGTCTTTCCCAAATTCGCGCTTCCCATGGTAGTTGACAACGATCGTGAACCCGAGGCGTCGCAGTAACGGCAACAGAAAGTTATTTGTCAGCGCTTCCTCATTCGGGAAAGCCGCTAGTTCTTTGCTGATGGCCATGCGATCACCCGAAGGAAGGCCGAACCTAGCCTGCAACAGGTTTTCCACGGCCATGATTCTATCGGGCGGTGGGCGGCCCCGCAAGCGGGGCTCCCGGTGTCCCGATATCACGCGACGCGCGAGGGGTGTGATCAGCCGTAGGGTGCGTGCTTGCACGCACGCGATGCATTGCTCAACGGAGGACAAGGACCTTTGCAGGAGCGAGTCCGACGGGGTCGGCCGGGGGTCGCGTGCCTGCGCGCACGCACCCTACGGGCTTGCGCCGGTAACGCAAACGCTGGCATTCGTCGCCCGCACGGCGACGATCTACGCGGCGGTGGGGGCGGCGCTGTTCTTCATCTTCGGCGTCCCGCAAGCCAAGTTCATCGTGGATCGCGCCAAGCTGCTGTTGCCCGTCGTTGGGCAGGCGGAGCGCGAGCTGGCCGTCAATCGTTTCCTCCACTCCTTCAACCTCCTCTACTCGACCGGCGGCACGAGAGCATGTTGACAATCGGCACGGGCTCCGTGAGAATCCACCTTGCCGGGCCAGCGGAACAGAGGCTCCGGCGAACGTGTCAGCGGTCTATCCCCCCGCAATGAGATGGTCGAGTAACGGTTCCTAGGGAGAAGGAGTCTGTTTCATGAACGTCGAGGACAAACTGAAGAAGCTCGGCCTAAAACTTCCCAGCGCCCCGCCGCCGGCAGCCAACTACAAACGGTGTGTACAGGTGGGGAACTTGGCCTTTTTCTCCGGGCAGCTCCCCTGGGTGGACGGCAAGATGCGCTACGCGGGTCACGTCGGATCGGACCTGACCGACAAGGAGGGATACGAGGCCGCCAAGCTCTGCGCCTTAAACGCCCTGGCGCAGATCAAAGCGGAGTTGGGCTCGCTCGACCGGCTGGAGACGATCGTCCGCGTCGAAGGGCACGTCAACAGCGCGCCCGGCTGGACGGGCCACCCCCAAGTGCTCAACGGGGCTTCCGACCTCTTCGCAGAAGTCCTGGGCGAGCGGGCCGGCCACGCGCGCACGGCGCTGGGGCACAACGAGCTTCCCCTGAACGCCGCCGTGGAGCTTGTGCTCATCGTGGCCGTGAAGGGGGCGTGAGAGGGCGTTCAAAGCGCGGAGGAAACGGCTATGGCTCGTACTCGAATCCATCAGATTCTGGAGCGGGAGGGCGCGATCGCGTTTCCGGGCGTGTACGACACGCTTTCCGCAAAGATCTGCCAGCGGGTCGGCTTTCCCATGACGTTTGTCTCCGGCTACAGCGTGGCGGCCACCTCGATCGGGGAGCCGGACCTTGGCGTGCTAACGCAAACGGAGATGACCGACCGCGCCCGGCGGATCGCCATGAGCGTCGAGATTCCCGTGATCGTCGACGCCGACACCGGCTACGGCAATCCGCTCAACGTGTACCGGACTGTCCAGGAGCTGATCGCCGCCGGAGCGGCCGGTTGCTTTCTCGAAGATCAGGTCTGGCCCAAGCGGTGCGGCCATATGCACGGCAAGCGAATCGTCGAGCGGAACGAGTACGTCCAGAAGATTCGGGCGGCCGTCGAGGCCCGCGCTGGCAGGGACTTTT
>JBDRTC010000086.1:0-6408 GCA_043824335.1 Planctomycetota bacterium
AGGCATGGCCCTCGCCCTCCTTTCCATGCCCTTCAGCCTCTTTAAGGTCTTCCTGAAGGCCAACTTGATCGTGGCCAAATTCGTGTTGTTGCCGTGGTATGGTATCTTCTATTTTCTGACTCGCGCTCGCCGAGAAGAACCGCGAGAAGAAGACCTGGGAGAGGAAATCCTCTTTTTCCGGCAGGGCGACGCGGAGGCGGCGGCACTGGGGAAGAAACGACCAATGTTTCAACAACCTGTGTTTCTTCTCAAGCGACACCTCGACCGAGGTGACATGGAGGTGTGTCTCATACTCTCGACGTTGACGATGCTGCGCGTGCTCCCCGAGCTTCCATACGAACGGTACCAGCTCACGGATGACGCTTTTTGGCCACGGGCTTTCCCGGGGCGCGAGGTTGGCGAGGATGGGGCCCCGGCGCTGGGGGCCGGCTTTGCAGAGGGGCCCTTTGCAGCGGTTAAGCGCGTGTTTCTCGCGATTCTCATCATCGGTGCGCTGGGAGCGTTGGCCGCTTTCGTCGCCTCTCGTCAGGGCATCCAGTTTGGCGAGTTTGGAGCATGGCCCACGGGAGAACCGGCTCGGGTGGAATCCTCCGAAGGAGAGTCCGATTCGTCTCCGGAGCCGCAAGGAGGAAAACCAGAAATCGAGCCGAAGGACCACAGCGAGCCGGAGGGACGGAGCGAGCCGGAGGGACGGAGCGAGCCGGACGGACGCAGCGAGCCGATGCTGCGCGCATGGACCGACGTGTCCGGCGAACACTCGACCGAGGCGGCGTTCGTCGACATTCAGGACGGCAAAGTGCGGCTGAAAAAGAAAGACGCAACGGTAATCACGCTGCCGATCGAGCAGCTCAGCGATGCCGACCGAGAGTACGTCCGGCGCATCACGGAGCCGTCTCCCACACCGGCACAAGACGTTCCCTAAATCAACGACACGCCGAGTGGGAAATGCATCGAATGCTTCGCCTTCTAAGTAGAGACTCCTCTTCGGGGCAATTCGGCAAACGGCGGCGATCTACGGGCGAAAAGTAAGACCCACAACCATCGCGGCCGCCTCCGGCTTGAGGCAAACAAGCTCTCGCTCGGCGTCGATCTCGGCGCATTGGCCGCCCGTGACCTTGCAGCCGGCGATCCGCATCCGCTCCGGGTGGCGAATGCGGAGCATGACGGTCGGCCGGGCATCGCAGTCGAGCGTGATCCGGGCGGTGAACTGCCCAAGATCGCCGCTCGGGTTGAGATCGAGCCCGATCGGGCCCCAACGGGTCGATGCACCTTGGAAAGAAAGCTCGCGCCGGAGCCACTCGCGAGGAACGGCCCGGCAGAGCCAGAGGACATCGGCGTCGCGCTCTTCAAAGGCGAGCATCCACCGGGTCATGATCGCGGCGGTCAACTCGGCGGGAACGCAGTAATCGGCCGACTCCCGGCGAAAACCGTAGCCGCGGATGGGAACTTGCTCATAAGCGGTGAACGTGCCCGGCGTCTGGTGATGGGCCAGGTGGGCGTAGTAGCCGAGCAGGTAATGCGAGACCCGGTCGTGGGAAAGGAGCCCGTAGGCCTGGTGCCAGAAGGGCCAGTCGTCCAGATGGCCGGTGAAGCGGGTCATGGCCAAAAGCTCCCCGCCGTGCGACGCGCGATAGTCGAGGATCATCCGTTCGTGCTCCGGCGGCAGGCAGCGGGCCGAGAGCGTCTCGGGCCAGTAGCGGTAGTTCGTGTAGGAAGCCAAACGGTCCTCGGTCATCGTCTGGAACGGATCTTTCTGACCGGCGATGGGGGGCACAAACGGCTGCTCGCCCGAGGCGATCACGGAACGCTTCAGTGCCAGGAGAAGGTCTTCTCGCAACGCCCCGGATTCGTCCTTTAACTGCCGGCCGCGGCGGCCCAGCTCCTCGTCGCCCCGCTGATCCCCAAGCTCCACGAACAACCGCCCCAACTCCAGAAGCCCGCGCCAGCCCCAGGCGCTTCCGGAGAAGTAGTAGTCGGTCTCCTTTCGGGTGTCGGCCTCGGCCCCGCCGAAAAGGAGGCCGTAGCTTGCCGCGTCGGGTGATTGCGACCGGCGGCTTTCCTGCCGAAGCTTGAGGAGATGTTCGGCGATCGCGTCGAGTGCCGGGCGATGCACGTCGAGCCAGGCCGTATCGCCGGTGCGGCGGACGTACGTGACCGCCAGGTCCAATAGCTCGGCGTATTCGGCCACGGCGGGGCCGTAGTAGGTGAGCGTGCCGTCGGGTTTGACGAAGCGGTCGAGATAATAGCCCAGCCGCGCGCCGGCCGCCTCGGGGAAGCCCCAATCCAATAGGCACGTGCCCAGGCTCAGCGTGGTGGGAGGGAAGCCGTCGTGCTGATCGTCGGCGCCCCAGTAGCCGCCCATGCCGTATTTTGGGTGCAAACCGACGTAGCCGGAGAGCGCCCGGGCGATCGTCGCTCGGGCAGCGTCTTGAACGCGCGTGTCGCCCGTCTCCCACTGCATTCCGCCCTCAAAGAACTGTTCCCACGCCTGTTTGACCCTCAACAGGGCCGCGAAGAAGGGCTTTCCATTGCCGAGCCGCTGGAGCGGCTCGAGTTGATAGAATTCAGAAGCGCCGTCGGTGCGCCGCACGCGGACGAACGTCGCGCAAGAGGGGCCCGCGTCCATCAGGGCGCACAGCTCCCAGCCGAAACGTCTCTCGGCATCCCAAAACCCGTAATTGACGGCCGGGAGATAGCCGCCCAGCAGTCCCTGCTTAACCGTCCGCGGATCGCTTGCCGGGTCCCCGGGCGGCAGCACGTCCTTCGGGTCGAAGATCACGGTTTCCAGTGCCTTGTTCGCTCCCCAACGGTTGGGGAACGTGCCGATCGCGCCGTCGGGCTGCACGATGTACTTCTTCGCCGACTCCGGCGAGCCGAGGAACGTGTACGCCTGCAACGGGGCGAGGTAGCCGGCCACGGCTTCGTAGCTTGGGTCGCGGCCCGAGGCGAGGATTTTTCGGGCCAGTACGTCCTCCTCGGACGCCAGGAGCTGCTCGAAGTAGTCGGCCGGAAAGCGGACGCGCGGCCTCTGGATCGCTTCCAGCCGACCGACCGCCTTGCGGACCTCGGCTACGACGCCCTGACTCCCGAGATAGACGATCAGGCCCCACCGGTCGAACTCCCGCTCCAAAACGACGGCCGGCTCGGGCTCATCGAGCGTTGCGGCGACGCGCCAGCCGTGAAACTCTCCCCCGACGGCCACGCGTTGGGCCTCCGCAGCTTCGCCCGCGGTCAGCGACGCTTCGTCGCCCGTGATTTCCACGAGCGTCGGCATTTCGAGGGCCGTGCGCTCGGCCGGCTCTTCGCCGGGATAGTACCAGTCGTCGGTCGATGCCACGAAGTCGTCCAGCGAGAGGGCCTCGTCGATCCAGTTCGGCCCCGGAGCGTTCGCCGCCCGGCGGAGCTGCGGCTGGGAAAACGCCTCGATTTCGCTTCTCGTTGTCGGCAGCTGAAAAGCTGGAGGGCCCAGGAAGAAGCCGTCGAGATTCGTGTTGTTCTGGTCGGCCAGGGAGACTAGGTTCACCTCGTGCCATCCGCTCTCAAGCGGGCCGAGCGGAACGGCCTCGTAACGCCACTCGTCGTCCCGCAGGTGGCCCCATCCGCCGGTGCTCGCAAGGGCCAGGTGTTGGGCGACCGGCTGTGCGTCGCGGAAGAGGTCGAAGTGGGAATCGCTCGCCGGGCTTCTTGCATATCGCAGATAAAGCGTGGCGTCGGCCAGCGGCCGGTCGAGCCGGAACCGGTACACGGCAAAATCACCCTTGCGCCCGGCCCAGTTCGAGCCCAAGCACTCCCCCCGCGAGCCAAACGGCGGCCGATCCGGCTGGACGGAGCCGGCCTGGGCAAAATACGCCTCGCCCTCGACCCAGAGTGCTCCGCCGCTGGCGTCGGCTTGCCCTGCACAAATAAGAAGCGCGGTCAGGATTGCGGTCAACTCTACTTGTCCCTTTCACGGTTTGAGGTTCCAGGACCGTTCATCCCCGTCGGATCGCGCCAGACCAGGCAGATCGGCGCCTCCGCGCGGCGATACCCGGGGAACGAGCAGTCCTTATTGACGGAGTACGCCCGCCGGGCGCCGTCTTCGTGCGTGAATTCATAAAGGGGCACGGTTGCCGGGGGCGGAGATTCGACGTCGGCGGCAAGCGCGTGGAAGAGCGGCTCGGGCGCGTCGTCCGAAGAAGATTTGGGTAAGGGGGTGCCTGGGGCAAAGCGAAGTGGTGCCCCAGCCTGGGCGTCCTGGGGCTTCGCTGCGCTCAGCCGCCAGCCACCCGCCGTCGTCTCCTCGTAAACGGGAACCGTTCCTTCGGCCGGCCGGTCGCAGGCGAAGAACGCAATGGGTCGTCTCTGGCGGTTCTCGTCAAGACGGTCCACAGAACCGAACCGGCTGGGGATCTTTTCGTCCGAGAGCCCGTACACGGGCACCGGCAGCACGAGCCGCGGATCGGACAAATCGAGCTTGTACATCACCTGGTTGTAGTTGTAGCGGGGCGTCTGGTCGGGGTTGCCCGAAAACATGCTCGTGTAGGTTCCCTCGAAAAAGATGATCCGCCCGCCCGCCTTGTCGAACATGGGGTGCCGCTTGGGGTTGTAGAAGCTGTACTTATCGTGGGTGACGATTTTTCGGGCGTAGGCCCAGGGGCCTTCAAGGGTGTCGGCCTCGGCGAACCAGACTTCGCCCAGCATGGAGGTGCCGAAAGTCTCCGTGGCGATCATCACCCAGCGGCGGCGATAGTCGTTCCAGTAGACGGTGCCGCGGTGCGCGAGGACGGGCTTGCCCGTGGCGACGTCGTGAAGACCAGGCGAAGCCTCCTCCCGCGTGAGGCAGCCCGCCTGGATCAGCTTCCTCTGTTGGTCGAAGCCCATCGGCGGCGTGTTCTTTTTCCAGCCGTATCGGAGCGTGCCGTCGGCGGCCCGGTCGAGTTGGGCGTCGTCCAGGCGGCTCCCTTCCTTGAGGCACGTGAACGCCTCGTAGCTCGCCGGGTCTTTCAGTTGTTCCACGTCGGCGGGCACGCGAACCAGCGGGAAGGGATTGGCGAAGTAGACGCTCTCGACGCCGTCGACCGCGTGCTCGAGCGGATGACCGCCCAGGACCGCGGCAGCGCCCATCTCGAACTCGCGGATCTTCTCGAACTGCTGCTTCTCGGGGTTGAATTCCACCAGGCCGTGCTCGTAGACCACCATCGGCTTGCGAACCTTCACGTAATGGGCGAAGAGCCGCTCGCGACCGCTCGGGTCGCGGAGCGTGGTGAGCCCGTCGAGCCAGGTGGGCCCCTGGCCGGGCATCTTGGCTGTCTCCTTGGCGAATCCCTTTTCGTCGAGAAAATACTCAAGGTCGACCCCGACCTCGGGGTCCAGCCCGCCCTCTTCCGGCTTTAGCGACGTGGCCCCGGGAACGTGAAAATTCCCCAGCACGTAGCCGGGCCGGTTCGTATCGCCCCAGAACCAGTGGATTTTGCCTTGGAAGACGGCGCTGAGCACGCTGTCGGAGCCGAGCACCTGGCCGTTGAGCACGGGGCGTCGTATCGGCACGGGGTGACCGGTGAGCAGGCTGTCGCGATAGATGCCCGCCCCGGTCACTCGGTAGAGTCGCTCGGCGATGTTGATCCGCTCGATCTTCAGTTCCGCGCTCCCCCCTTCGGTAACGCGAAGCGCCTTGCCGCGGAACCCGAAACCGTCTTTGGGAAACTCGTATCCGTGGCTTCGCACGTGGAAGAACACGGTGCGATCCATCAGGCCCGGCTCGTGGAAGGCGACGATGCCTCCCGAGTCGGTGTAGTAGCGGATGTTGTTGACCGTGCGTAGCTCGACCAGCGGCACGCCTCGCCCGGTCTCGGCGTCGACGACCTGAATCTTGAAGTACTCACCGGCGTGCGGCACGGGTTCGGCGGCCAACACGAGGACGAGCAAGGAGAACGTGATCGTCGACATGGTCCGGGGTCCTTCGTGGTGGGCTCGAAAAGGTGAGGGCGTCGGGAGAGCCGTTTGATTGTCGCCCTGCCGGAACGATCGTGTCAAGCGCGGGGCGACGAAACGACTCGATCAGCTTGCGCGTGTGGCTAGGCCGTGTGGTTTCCATTTCTCTCCCGGGGACCACCCGGAAGGGTCATTGGCACCTTGTTGGCTATCCTCGGCCGGGTCGACTGTTTTTTCCCGCGCCACGACCTGCTAAGATCGGAGGGCGATCGCTGGCGGTCTCGGATTCTCGCACACTTTCGGCACACCACGAAGGGAGAATGTCATGACGCCAAAGGGAAGAGAGCACGGTGTCTGGCCGATCTGGGCGCCGGTCTTCGCTGTTCTCGCGCTAGCGTTCGCCGCTCGAACACACGCCGCGGAAGCCGACGCCGCGGCGGCCTTAGAAAAGGTGGGCCCACGGAAAGGAATCTGCGTCGTGCTCGGTCTGCCGCAGGG
>JBDRTC010000087.1:0-9767 GCA_043824335.1 Planctomycetota bacterium
ACCGGAGCGCGCAGGGGCTCCGCTACTACGGCCGCCCCCTGGCCGAGCGCCGCCGTTTTAGGCGAGTGCTCTACTACCACCGTCTGGCGCTGACGCCGATCCTCTGGCTCGTCAGCCGCGCGTCGCGCCTCCGATTTTCCCGCGTCAGATTCTCCTTTCGAGGAGTGGCCGGCCCCAAGGGGACGTGCAGCCCGGAGAGCTTTCGGCGGGCGGCCGAGTACGAGCCGCGCCCCGACGACGTGTTCGTGGCGACCCAGATGAAATGCGGCACCACGTGGATGCAGCACGTCGTCTACCAGGTCCTGACCCGTGGATCCGGCGACCTGGTGGAAACCGGCACGGCCCTCTACGCCGTTTCGCCGTGGATCGAGTCGGTGCGCAGCGTCTCGATCGACGACGCTCCACTGGTGGGCACGGAGCGCCCTTCAAGAATCATCAAGACGCACTTACCCGTTCCGCTGTGCCCGTACCGCGCGGAGGCGAAGTACATCTACGTAGCCCGGCATCCGCTCTCGTGCTTTGCGAGCTGTCGCGATTTTGTCGCCACCAACCTGGGGTCGTTCACGGTGAGCTGCGACGAGCTCGAGGCGTGGTTTCGCTCCGAGGAGCTCATGTGGTGGGGCACCTGGCCGTCACACGTTCAAGGATGGTGGCGCTGGTCGCAGGAGCGCGAGAACGTGCTCTACGTCACATTTGAGGAGATGAAGCGCGACTTGCGCGCGACGATCCGGCAGGTGGCAGAGCTCCTACAGATCCGGGCCCTGCGGGAAGAAGAGATCGACGAGATCGTGCGCAAGTGCCGTTTCGACTACATGCACGCGCACGCCGAGGCGTTCGAGATGAGCCCGCCACACGTGCTCCAGAGCCGGGCGGCGCTGTTCGTCAGCGGGAGAGTCGATCGCCACCGAGAAGTGCCGGAAGCGGTCAGGCAGCGGATCCTCGCGTGGTGCAAGTCGGAGTTAGCCGAGAGCGGCTTCCCGCTGGAGCGATACTACCCGGACGTGGCCGAGATTCGGAGCCCAAGGTGAAGGATACCAGGAGATCCTCGGCGAGGCGGGCGGGCGAGTCGCGTTGGGCTTCATCACTGGACTTATGGAGTAACGAACCTCCTCGTGACACGAACATAGTCGTGATGCTTCAGCGCTCGGCTGATGGCAACACGCTCTTCAGAACGGCGTTTTCGGGCCGATTCCCAAACATTGTGGGAATTTCTTGGGTGGGGATTGCTTGCCATCCTGGCAGCCGTGGCTAGGCTCCACCTTGTGCCGTCTGAGTTCTTTCCCCGACATGCGCCGGGGCTTGAACGGCTACTCGCGACCGAAAAGGACTCGCCGTCGACGACGCGGCTGGCGTGCCCGGCGGGGAGGACAAGCTCTCTCAACAGGGGACACGCCCAAATTGCGTGGAAAACATCGAGGCGAGGCGGTTTGGCGGCCGGTTGACAGGCGGGGGAGCCCCGGCTAGGATTTGCGCAATGGGCCGATAGCTGGTGCCCACTGTCTAGTCTTTAAGCCCTGCGGCACTCCGTCGCGAGTGCCCCCCGGCGAGGGGAGCGGTGATGTCAGCCGGGCGATGCCAAAGCGGAGGGCGCGTCGGATGGAGAAGTCGGTTTTAGGGCGCCCGCCGTCAAGGCTGCCTCGAATCGGAGTGGCACTGCTGGCGGTCGCTTTCTCGGCTCGCCTGGCGAACGCCTACACGCCCGAAAGCCCGGAGGTCGAGCAGCTCCTCAACGGGGCGATCCAGTTCCTGGTGAAGGAAGGCGGCAGCGACACCCGGCTTGGCGCCCAGGCCCTGGTCGGAATGGCCCTCTTGAAACACGGCGAGAGTGCCGGGCACCCGCGGATCGTTCAGGCGGCGGCGATCATCCAGAACGTGGTCAACCAGGCAGCCGATCCCGCCAGCATGCAGATCGACAACGAGATCTACAGCGGGGCCCTCTCGGTCATCTTTCTCTCGATGCTCGACCCGAACCGGCATCGATCGGAGATCCTGTCGCTCCTGGCCTTCTTGGAAGCGAAACAGAAGTCCCAAGGCGCCTGGGGGTATCCCGTGGGGCACAACGCTGAAAAGTGTGACACGTCCATGACCCAGAACGTGGTGCTCTGTTGCTGGGAAGCGACCCAGGCCGGGTTTCAGATCCCGGAGCCTATGCTCGATGCCGTGACGACTTGGCTCGTGAGAACCCAGGATCCCAGCGGAGGCTTCGGCTACCAGGGGATTGTGCCCGACGGCCCCGGGCTGGGTCCGCAGAGCCAAATCCGACCGAGCATGAGCGCTGCCGGCCTGGGAAGCCTCTACATTCTTGGCGACTTGCTCCACCTGGACAAACCGGCCCCGAAGGAAGACGACGGTCTCCCGCCGGCGTTGACCGAGGTCAAGGAGAAGAAACCTCGATCGAGATCCCGCGTGGATGCCCGCCTGGTCCAGCAGGCGTTGGCCCGCGGCATCCGTTGGATGGAAGCGAACTACACGATCAACCAGGGCCAGTCGAATTTCTATTATCTCTATGCCTTGGAACGGTATCACAGCTTTCGCGAGGCCGCGGAAGGGCGCACGGTGGCGGAACCCCAGTGGTATAACGACGGGGTGCGTCTCCTCAAGGAGTCCCAGGGCCAGGACGGCAGTTGGGCGGGGGCGCGGTCCGGGCCGGTGCCTGCCACGGCGTTCGCCGCCCTGTTCTTGTTGCGTTCCACGAAGAAGAGCATCGAACACAAGCGGAGTCTCGGCGACGGGACGCTGATCGTCGGAAGGGGGCTCCCCCGTCACCTGGCCGGATTGACCGTGCTCCGGGGCAACGTGGTGGCCAAGCCCCAGTTGGCGTCGCTCGACAAGGTGCTCGCCAGCCTCGACGACGCCACAAGCCCGCAGTACGCCGAGGCGCTGGAAGTCCTGGCCGAATTGCCGTCGGAGGAGGCCGGGGACCTGGTTGCGAAACATCTGAAGATGCTTAAGGAGTTGGCGGGCGACGCCTCGGCAGAGGCCCGCCTGGCCGCGGTTCGGGCCCTGGGAAAACAACGAAACCTCGACCACGTGCCCACGCTGATCTACGCCTTGACGGACCCCGACCCCGTCGTTGTCAGGGAAGCCCGCAACGGCCTGCGGCGGATCAGCCGCAAGTTCCGCGGATTCGGGCTGCCGGACGAACCGACCGAGCTCGAGCGGCACGCGGCGAAACGGAACTGGCAGGCATGGTACCGGGCAATCCGCCCCGACGCCGAGCTGGAGGACTGAGCAGCTTGGGCACGACAGCCACCCCATCATCCGCGAACGCAACGAGCGTCCGGCCCGATTTCCACGGCTACGAGTTGCGGGTCTCGCCCTACGAGCGCGTCGCCAGCATGCTCCTGGCCCTTTTGGCCTTGATCGGCACTACGGTGCTCCTGCTGCTGATCCTCTGGCTCTCCAGCCGGATCTTTGCCAGTCAGGCGGCGGTAGGGGTGGTGTTGGAAGACATCGGCACCGGCGACGGCGGCCTCAGCGGAGGCATGGAACTCGACGCGCCGCCGGCGGAAGAGCTTGGCATGGAGACTGACCTGGAGGAGCCTGCGTTGGAGCAAACGCTCGCGGCCATCGCCGACGCCGTGGCTTCGCAAGTGGCCTTGCTCGAAGACCCGGCCCTGACCGAAGAGATGCTCTCCGGCAAGGGCGGCTCCACGGGTGACGGTCGCGTGCCGGGACTTGGGTCCGGCTCTGGGGGCACGGGGCGCGCCCGCCATTGGGAAGTGCAGTTTCCGCCCGGCAACACGATCGACGGTTACGCCCAGCAGCTCGACTATTTCGGCATCGAGCTGGGTGTGATGGTGCCGGGAACTGACGGGGCCCGCGTGATCTACGCCTCGCGATTCTCCCAGCGGGCCCCGGTCCGCCGGGAGGCCCCGACAGACCAGGAAAAACGCGCGTACCTGACCTGGCGCCGCGGCGGACTGGAGCAGGCCGACCGTGAGCTGCTCGGCTGGGCGAACATCTCCGCGGAAGGTAAGCTGATCCTGAAGTTTCTACCCCCCGCGTTGGAGCAGGAGCTGGTCCAGATGGAGCACGCCCGGGCCGGCGACAGGGCCAAGAAGATCCGCACGACCTATTTCGGCATCCGGCCGGAGGGTGGCGGATACAAGTTTTACGTGATCGACCAGACCTACAGGTAAGGAGCGGGCGAGAAACAACTTGGGGACTGTCCCCATTTTCGCGTGACCATGCGATGCATGGTGCCCAAAATGGGACTGCCCCCTTCCGAAACGCAAACCCCAAGACCCGGACTGCTAGCAAGCCATGGACACAGTCACCGTATAGGTGGGCTACGCGATTTATGTGCTTCTGGGCCTGATCGCTCTTTGGGGCGCATTCTGTGTCATCATCGTGTGGCGCCGGGTGGGACAAACCCGGTTCCGCAGCGAGCAGGAGCAGTCGGAGTTCCTCAACGCCTTGGACCAGAACCTCGCCGCGGGGGATTTCGACGGGGCCGTCGAGCTCTGCAACGGCGACCACCGGGCGATGGTCCAACTGGCGATGCTGGCGCTGGTGAACCGCAACATCGGCTACACGAAGATCCGCATCCTGCTGAGCGATCGCTTCCAGCGCGACGTGCTCAGCGACCTCGAGTATCGCCTCAGTTGGGTTTACACCGTGATCAAGAGTGCGCCCATGGTCGGCCTGTTGGGGACGGTCGTGGGCATGATGGGCGCTTTCAGCAAGCTGGCCGCCGGCCGCGGGGAGAACGTCGATCCGACCCTGCTGGCCGACAACATCAGCCTGGCCCTGATCACCACCGCGTGCGGATTGGCGATCGCCATCCCGCTGGTGCTCTGCACCGCCAGCATCAACGTGCGGATACGCAAGCTGGAGGACCTGGTGGGCTCCGGCTTGACCCGATTCCTCGAGTCCTTCAGGGCCTCGATCAAGAGGGCGCCCGCCGCGAGGAAGTAGACCATGACCGACGACCAGGCGTGGGACGAACCGTTCGACGAGGAAGAGGCGGGCCCGGTGCTGCCGCGGCGTCGGGTGCGCGACACCGCTGACATGGACATCACCCCCATGATCGACATCACCTTCCTGTTGTTGATCTTCTTCCTCGTCTGTTCGACCGCCAACATGCAGACGGCCGTCGAGCTGCCCCCGGCCCGGCACGGAACCGGCGTCAGCGACCGCTCCTCGGTGATCATCACGGTCGCCGACCGGGGCGGCCCCGGCCCGGCCCTGGTGTTCCTGGCCGACGGGAGAAAAGGGGTCCCTTTGTCCGACGACGAAGACCTCCAGGCCGACGAAATCGCCCAAAAGGTCGAGCAGGGCTTGATGGAAGGGAAGTCGACCGTGTTGATTAAGGCCGAGAAGGGAGTCAAGCACGGCGAAGTCTGGCGCGTGGAGACCGCCGCGGGGCGGGTGGAAGGCGTCAAGCTGCACGTGGCCGTGTTGGAGGTCGAGTGAGCCGTGATCCAATTTCGCTGTAACCACTGTTCCTCGGCGGTGACTGCCGCCGACGATCACGCCGGCAAGAAGTTCCAGTGTCCGCGCTGCGGGCGCGAAGGCGTGATCCCGAAGGCGCCGGCGCGTGCCACCGGCGTCTCGCCGGTGCGGGAAGAACACGGGCAAGATGCTCGTGCCACCCAGCCGCCCCCGGCCGCTCCCCCCGAGGAAATCGAGCCGGTCCGGTTCAGCGGAAAGCGGCCGGAGGACGAAGGGCTCGACATGACCCCCATGGTCGACGTCACCTTTCTGCTCTTGATTTTCTTCATGGTCACCGCGGCCTTCAGCCTGCAGAAGTCGATCGAGGTCCCGGCGCCGGATCAGGAAGAGAGTTCCACTCAGGCCCGCACCATCGAGGAAATCGAGCAGGACGACGATTACGTGATCATTCGCATCGCCAAGGACAACACGGTGTGGGTCAACGAGCGGGAAGCGCCCAGCGAGCAGGACGTGTTGGTCAAGCTTCGCGAGGCCCGCGAGGCAGCGCCGGGCACCAGCACGCGGGGCCCCACCAGCCTGCTGGTGCTCGCCGACCGGGAGGCCCGGCATGAGACGGTCGTCATGGCCCTGGACGCGGGGAACGCCGTGGGCATGGAGGACATCCGCCTGGCGTGCGTCGATGAAGAGGACCTCTAGTGCCCGTTGAACTCGAAGGACGTTTATGATCTCTCCGCAAGAATTCGTTGCGCTCTTGGAGAAGAAGGACTTGGTCTCGCCGGAGGTCGTCGTGCATCTGCGCCGGCAGATCGCCCGGCCGGGAAGACCCATCTCCGCCGCCCTGATCGCCAAATGGCTTGTCGACCGCGGTCATTTGTCGCGTCTGTTGGCGCAGCGACTGATCACAAAGGCCGAGGATTCCGAGGAGATACCCAAGCCGGCCCGGGACATCCAGTTCGACTGGGAGAAGGAGGCCGAAGCCGAGGAGGAAGAGCTGGGACTGGCCCCCCTGGACGACGAAATTCCCGGCGCCTCGGCCGTGAAGAAAGGAAGGCCGAAGCCTGCCGCAAAGCCGCCGGAATCGCCTCCCGCCAAAGAGCCTCCTCCGGCCGCCCCGCCTGCCAGCGGCTCGCTGTTGGACGAAGAGCTTTCGCCGCTGGGGGCCGGTGCTCTTACCGGAATGGGCCCGCTGGATGGGATGGCCGATCCTTCGGCGCTGGCCGCCTCGGAGACCGGGGCCGGCTCGCTTGAGCCGCTCGGGCGGCGAAAGAAAGGGCTGTTCGGTTTGGGCCGCGGGAGACGGCGCCGCAGGCGCGACAACGTCTGGGATTCCCCATTGCTTTTGATCGGTGGCGGGACCCTGTTGTTCCTGGTGATTCTCGGCGGCGTGCTCTACTGGGCCTTAAACCGACAGACCGGCGACGAGACATTGAAGGTGGCCGAGGACTTCTATCGGGCGGGCTCCTACACGAAGGCCATCGCCCAATACAACGCGTACCTTGAGGATTTTCCTCAACACGAAGGTGGGAGCCTGGCCCGAGTGCGACGCGGTTTGGCCCAATTGCGCCAGGCGGCCGATCACACGAGCGACTGGGCCAAGGCGCTCGCCGTGGCCAACGAAGTGCTGGGAGAGATCGCCGGGGAGGAGGATTTTCACGCGGAGGCCCGTCCCGAGTTGCTCGCCATGCTGCCCGAGATCGCCCAGGGCCTGGCCAACCAGGCCCGGGCGGACCTGAGCCCGGAACTGGTCGCGAAGGCCGAGGAAGCGCTGGCGCTGGTGAACAAGTACGTTCCCGCCTCCTCCCGACCGGTGACGAAGCTGACCGACATCCAGGCCCTGCTCGGTCTCACGACGCGCCAGATCGCCCGCGGCGAGGAGCTGAAAAAGGCGCTGGCGGGAATGAGCGAGGCGGTCGCGAAAAACGAGACCGCGGCGGCCTACGAGATCCGCAGCGCGCTTTTGAAGCAGTACCCAAGCCTGGCCAAGGAGCTTGGGGAAGCCGTGCTGGCCGTCTCGGAAGCGGAGTTGGCGGCCATCGCGACCATCGAGAAGTCGCAGCCGGCGGAAGCCGAGGAATCGGCCGCCACTATGCTCGCCACGGTTGCACTGGCCCGCCGCACCACGGAAAGCGCCCCACCCGGCGCCGAAGGGCACGTAATCTTCGTCCTGGCCGAGGGGGCCGCCTACGGCCTGAACGCCGCCTCGGGAGAGATCCTCTGGCGGCGGCCGGCCGGTTTCGCCGCCAGTGCACAAAGCCCCGCGTTTCCCCCCACGGCGATCTCCGAGAAGGGCGGGAGCGACGCCGTCATGGTCGACGCCGAGCGGAACGAAGTGCTCCTGGTCGAGGCCGCCACCGGCCGCCCCCGGTGGAGGCACGCCGTGGGCGAGCCGTTCGACGCCCATCCGGTCGTGGCCGATTCGCGCCTCCTGGTTGCCACCCGATCCGGGCGGCTCGTGCGGATCGATTTGGAGACGGGGAACTCGTCCGACTACGTCCGGTTGCCGCAGCAACTGCGGGTCGGACCGGCCGTCGACTTCCGCCGATCCGCCATCTACCAGGTCGCCGAGCACTCGAACCTGTTCGTCCTCTCGCTCGACGACGGCGCGCCGAAGCAGGTCGTTTACCTGGGACACGCGCCGGGCAGCGTCACCGTTGCGCCGGTCGTGATCAACCGATACCTGGTCGTTGCCGACAACGACGGCGTCGACCGTGCCACGCTCCGCGTCCTGTCGCTCGAGGCGGACGAGGCGGACCAACCGCCCGTGCGCCTCCTGCAAAGCGTCCGGCTCAAGGGGCACGTCGACGCCACGCCGCAGGTTTCCGGCGCGCGGATGCTCGTGGCGACCGATCGGGGCGAGCTGTACGTCTTCGAAATCAGCGGCACCGACCTCGAAAACCCACTCGCCTCCCGCGCCGAGGGCATGGCCTCCGAGGAACGGGGCCGAACCGATCAGGAAAAGCCGGAGGGCCTGGTCCGCTTCCCCTTGTTGCAGGGCGGCCGCGTCTGGATCGCCGACAACCAGTTGACCCTATACGACCTCCAGCCTTCGCAGGGCCGATTGCAACCCAGGGGAATCAAGAACGAAAAGAGCGCCACCCTGCAACCGCTCGTTGCGATCGGGGAAACCGTCTTTCACGTGCGGCGCAAGATGGGGCTTCCCGGCGTGCTCGCCTCGGCCGTTGGGCCGGAACCCGTCGGGCCGGAAAAGAACAAGCCCTATTGGTGGGAGACTCACCTAGCTGCGCCGCTGGCGGTCGAGCCGATCGTCGACGCCGAGGCAGGCCAGATCACGGCCGTCACGTCGATCGGAGCGATCTTCCACCTTAGCGCCGACGGCTTGGAAGCTCAGGCCGCCCAGGATCAGCCAACCGTCGCCTTGAAGCCGGCCGAGATCCGCGGGCCGGTGACCGACGTGGTCCGGCTCAAAGACCGTCTCCTGGTGATGGCGGCCGGCTCTGGGGCCACGCAGCTCCCCGTGTTCGATCCCCAGGAGGGGAACCGGTTCCGCTGGCTCTTCCTGCCCGACCGGCTGGCCGGCCGGCCGATCGCCTTTGGCGACGGGCTCCTGGCGCCCTGTGAGGTGGGCCAGGTGTTTTTCCTCGAGCCCCGATCGGGCGACAAGCTGACCGAGCCGTTTCAGCCGACACTCGAAAGCGGCGTCCGCGTCCAGTGGTCGCAACCGGCCCTCTTCACCAATAAGGGCGAAAATGAGATCCTGCTGGCCGAAGGCCGCACGGGCCTCTATCGCATCGGGATCAAGGACCAGCCGAAGCCGCATCTTGCTGCGCTGGCCCACGTTGATTTGGCCGAGCCGCTCGTCTCGCCGATTGCCGTTCTCGGGAAGGTGGCCTATGCCGTCGACGCGGCGGAATCGCTCTGTGCCTTTGAACTTCCGAAGTTGACCCCCAGCCCGCCGAAGCCGTTGGGCGCCCGGAGCGTCTGGGGACCGCAACGCCTGGGCGAGCACGTGCTGTTGGCAACCGACGACGACCAGTTGTGCTGCCTCGACGCCGACCAGAAAACCGTCTGGCAGGTCCCCTTGCCGTACGGCCCGTTGGCCGGCGCCCCGATCGAGGTCGATGGCCACTATCTCCTGGCGGCCGAAAGCGGCGTGATCTGGCGCGCGGAGACGGCAACCGGCAACGAAGTCGCCAAGATCGAAACCGGCTATCCCCTCGGCACCGGTCCCGTCAAGCTGGGCGACGGGCTGCTGGTGGGCGGGCACGACGGCTCTCTGTATAAGGTAAGGATGCCCTTGGTTCCTCCACCATAAAGCCGCGACCGCCGGTCGCGGCCGCAGATCCACGACCGCCGGTCGCGGCTTTATGAGGATGTGATCTGCTACCCTGGAATGGTGATACGTGATCGAG
>JBDRTC010000088.1:0-2536 GCA_043824335.1 Planctomycetota bacterium
CGAGCGGTTCCCCGGCCGGGTGCTGGGCTACTGCTACGTGAACCCCGGGCACACGAACGAGGCGTTGGACGAGATCCGGCGCTCGATCGAAGACCGCGGGTTCATCGGCGTCAAGCTCTACAACGAGCACGTGTGCACGGAACCGGTCGTTTGCCCCGTGGTGGAGTTGGCAATCGAGCTGCGCGTGCCGATCCTTCATCACGCGGGCCACGTCCATCACCCGTTTCCCCAGCAGCCTAACATCTCCGACGGCGGCGACCTGGCCGCGCTCGGCCGGCGCTATCCGGAGGCCCGGATCATCTGCGCGCACGTCGGCGGAGGCGGGGATTGGGAGTGGACGACCAAGGCCCTCAGGCACGCGCCGAACGTCTATCTCGACACGAGCGGCAGCGTGGTCGACGACGACATGATCGGGCTGGCGGCGAGGACCCTGGGCACGGATCGCCTCCTGTTCGGCTGCGACATGTCGATGACCGCAGGAATGGGCAAGATCCGCGCGGCCAACCTGGAGCAGGCCGACCAACAAAGAATCCTGGGCGGCAACATGACACGACTTCTGGCAATGCGGAGCGGCACATGATCCTCGACATGAACGCCTACCTGGGCCATTTTGCCTTCCGGCGACTCAGGCACAACACCCCCGATGCACTCCTGCGGCTGATGGACTCCAAGGGGATCGACCGGGCGGTTGTCTCCAGTGCCGGCGCGATCACCTACCGCAACGTGCAGCCGGGGAACGAGGAGCTGTTTGCCTCGGTGAAGCCGCATCGCGACCGGCTGATCCCCTTCGCCGTGGTCAATCCGTTCTACGCGGGCTGGGAGGACGATCTCAAAGTCTGCCACGAAGAGTTCGGCATGAAGGGACTGCGGATCTACCCGAAGTGGCACAGCTACGCGCTCTCGGATCCCTGCCTTGGCGAGCTGGTGTCGGCGGCCACGGAGCGGAAGATGCCGATCTCGATCCCGCTTCGGGTGGAAGACTACCGCCAGAGAAGCTGGCTGGTGGATGTGCCCGACGTTCCCCTTTCAGAGATCGCCGAACTCCTCCCAAAACACCCCGACGCGCGGTTCATCCTCCTCAACGGCGCCGGTTTCAGCGGCTCGCCGCTGGGGCGAGAAAGCGAGCGGCTGCCGGCCAACTACTGGATCGAAATCTCACGCCTTAGCGCCCTTTTGGCCAACGAGATCGGGCAGCTCGTTGCGAAGCTCGGGGCCGACCGCATCGTGTTCGGCACGGGAATGCCGTTCAAGTACCCGGACCCCGTGCTCGTGAAGCTCGAAGTGCTGGATGCATCGGAGGAAGTGAAAGAGAAGATTCGCTGGCAAAACGCCGCCGCGCTGGTCGGCGACGGGGGCTAAGCCCCGTCCGCACCGGCGATGCGTCGCGCTCGGGATCACAAAATGTTTGCGCGCTGCGCAGGGCAGGCCGGGAGACCGAGAATGATATCCTTGTGGGCGTTGTTGAGCGAAGCCGACGTGGAGGCTTACGCGGGATCTCTCGTCCTGCCGGGCTATCTCTCTCACCTCCGTCTGGGGCCGTTCAAATTCAGCGGGCAGTCGAAGAACTCCGACGGTCAAGAGCCCCTCAAGCTCACCTACTGCGGCGCGGGCCGGCTGGAGGAGTTTGTCCTTCCTCCGGAAGATCATGTGCTCGACATGATCCGCTTTGTTTGCCCCCGAATCGAGACGTCAAGAATCCGATTGTCCCGGGACGACGCAACGTGGCATTGGAATCCCACGGCAGATCCGCCCGAACCGATGCGGATCTACTTCGAGCCGACGACGCGCTTGCTCCTCGGCCCGCCGCGGTCCCCAACTCGGGAAGCCTACGTTTCCGTTTCCCGCTGTCACGTTTTTATTGGCCGGTCCGTGGTGGAATCTTATCTCAGGGCGTGGTTCGAGAGCCTGGGGATCGACGAGGAAACGGTCGAGTTCGAGTTCGACACGCCCTCGGGCGGCGTGGAATTCGCGGCAAACGCAGTTGGGGGGCAGATGTTCCTCTCCGACGACGTGATCGCCAAAGAGCTGATACGCCATGCAGGCCTGGAACGGCCGCTATGCCACGTGAGCGACTGGGTAACGGTGGATCTCGACTCCTCTCCGAGTGATCCGTGCGGCATTCACCAGGACGGCGTCTACATTCGGCTGTCGGAACGTGCCGAAGGAACCTCGGGGCAAGTGTCGCCTTAGGGGCATCGCAGAAGCCGGGCGCTTGACACCCGGGTTCACATCGATACGCTATGGGTGCCGTGTGGGTATGGAGGACTCTCTTCGTGCCCGGTTGGCCCCTTTTTTGAAGGCAGGAAGACATGACCGTCTGCTCAAGGTGCGTGCTTTTAGTCGCGTTGGGGATTGCCGCCGTCGCGCGGGGTGACGAGCCGACGTCGATCCGGGCGAAGTGGGAAATGCCGCCAAAGTGCGAGCCGTTCGCGCCGGCGAGGATCGAGGACTTGAGGGAGGAGCTGCGCGAGACGGGCTACCGGCTGGTGATTGCCATCCATCCGGAGAGACCCGCAAACGCGGAGGGCGAGTATCC
>JBDRTC010000089.1:0-12273 GCA_043824335.1 Planctomycetota bacterium
GTGTGGCACTTTCCCATGAAGCCACAGCCGAGAAGGCCCATCCGGACCTCTTTTCTTCCGTCGGCGGTTACCTTTTGTACGGCCACGGTTTTGCTCCTTCTTATTCCGACAGTAAGTGTGCGAGCTTCTCTCGTGCCCAGAGCACCGACGATTTGAGATGCTCGGATTCCAGCTCCCAGGACTCGGGTCCGTCGGCCAGGTTCTCCGGCTCGGACTCGGGGATTGGCTTGCCCCACGACTTGTTCAGGTACCAGGCCAGCCCGTCGCCCGGCGGGGCGGGGTGGCGCTGGAAGTAGGTCTCGTCGAGAATGTCGAGCTTGAAGGGGGCGAACTGGGAATGGATCTCGATGTTGATGTTCGCCTCGGGATGGTGCTCGGCGAGGATTTCGGCGACGGCCGCCACGTCGATCTCCCCTTCGGCAAGCCCGCCGTTACCGAGCGCCAAGCCGCTTTGGGTGCGGAGGATTTGGTAGTTTTTGTAGTGGGTGGTTAGGGCGTGGGGGGCCATCATCCGGGCGAGCCTGAGCGGCTCATCCAGATCGAAGGCCAGGTTGCCCGTGTCGAGCGTGAAGCCCAGCGCCGGGCTGTTCACCCGGCGGTGCAGCGAAACCAGCTCGCGGACCGTAAAATCGGCGTGGTTTTCCAGGGCGATCTTCATGCCCATGTCTTCCGCAACTCCGCACGCCTCCTTGAGGATGGCCACGGCCTGGTCGGCCAGCGCCAGCATGTCGTAGCCTTCGTCGCGGGTGAAGAGGTATCCGGCCACGCACCGCAGAATGGGCGAGCCGAGCTTCCTGGCGACCTCCAAGTGTTGGATGACGACCTCCACCTCGGAGACCGGCGCAGGGTAACCGGCCTCGGCCAGGAGCGTTCTTCCCTTTTCGGCCATCGGGTGCCAGTGGAAGATCGAGCCCATGCCCAGCTCGACGTACAGCCCGTGCTCCTCGGCGAAGCGGCGGATGGCGGCCAGGTCGTCGTCCTCAAACGAGCCGAACGGCGTGGGCTCGAACAGCACGCCGCCCAGCCCCAGCTCGTTTGCCAGGCCGAGGACGCCCACGGGGTCCAAGCCGGAATTGCGGGTCGAATACGAATCGAGTCCGAGTTTCATGAGACGCTCCTTATCTCTTCCTGGGCGATTCGGCACCAGCGCACAACGTTTTCCGGCCGGTTGCCGATCGTGTGATTGTCTTTCATGATTACCTCCACCACGCATCCGGTGGTCGTCGCCAGCGCCGCGCGCAGCTCCTGGCGGATCGAGGCTTCGTCGATCCGGGGCGTGGCGATGGCCGCCGGGTTGGGCTTTAGCGAAAGGACGTACTTATCTTCGAGATGCCCGGCCATCTTCTCCAGATCGGCCCAGGGCGAGCAGGAGACGCGGCGCAGGTTATGGTGCTTTTGGATCACGTGCCAGCGGGCGTGGACCGGCTCGCAACACCCGTAGCAGGTCAGCCCGAAACGGTCCATGATCGGCTTCTCGTAGGGGAAGATGAACTCCTCGTACATTCGGGGCGAGACGTTCACGGTCTCCTGGCTTTCGGTGAAGCCCCACATGTCGGCGGCGCGGACGCGGCCGCCGAAATCGCCGCGGGGCAGCTCTTCGGTGTAGCCGTATCCGCCGGAGCCGACGTACGTGCCGTCGTTGTTGAGGCTCAACAGATCGTTCGCCTCCAGGTAGTCGAGCTTTTCGAGGTGGCCGCGGGAGATGATCGCCAGGAGTTGCTTCAGCTCGTCGGGATGGTCCAGAAAATCGCACAGGATGTTGCTCAAGCCGCGGAGCGTGGCCGCCGGCCAGGTGAGCCCCAGCGACCACCACCAGATGCCCTTGAGCCGGACGTCGAGAATGCCCTTGAAAACGTCCTTGGCGATCTGGAGCGAGCCGTTGGTCGTTTCCCAGTCGATCTCGACCGTGGGCGAACGGAGCTTTCCGAGATCCGTGGCGTAATCCTTGACCGGGGCCTCCCAGACGCAGGAGCCCAGGTCGGCCGTGCGATGATAGACGGCCTTCATGCCCCAGTCGTCGGGCGGGACCGTGTAGGGGACGTCGAAACAGGGCTCGACCGGCTTGTCGTCCTGCATTTCGTCGCCCCAGAAGATCTCCTTGCGCAGGTCCATCTCCCACCGCCGGGCCAGCTTGCCTTGGCACTCGATCTGGGGCTCGGTGATGATCTCGTTCCAGCCGTTCTCCGGATCGCAGAACACGAGCGGCCGGGTCTTCTTGAGCATGTTGTGATCGGTCCAGAGGCGGCGGACCTCCTCCATGCGGGCACTTGCGGCGATCGTTGCCACGCGCTCGGCCAGTTGCCGGAGCACGCTCTTGTCGTCGCTCGACATCGAGAGATCGTCGGGCGCGAACCCGGTGACGATCTTTCCCGCCGCCGTCTGGTCGAGGCCGGTGGAGGGCCCGTTTCCATAATTCTCCATGCGATCCCGTCCTGTTCAGAGCGGCTTCACGCCAAGGCTCCCCGATGCTACGCCTGGCGGGCGCAGGAGTCAAGCAGGTGTCGTGGTCCCTCGCTTGCGATTCCGGCCGGTGTTGCCGTTCCTTCGGCGCGTGGCACGTCACCCGGCGCCGGGCAGCTTCGTGTCCTCTTCGGTGACGTTGCAGGGCGCGCCGGCGGGGATTCCGTAGTGGGCCGTCCAGAGGATGGCGTTTGCCGGCGCCCGGCGGAAGGGCTCGATGCCGAAATTCTCATGGAAGTGGCCTAGGGTGTTTCCGTAGGGGCGTCCGCCGCCGGTTTCTTTTCCGGCTTGGGCTCGGGCGGGAAGAGGTCTTTCTGGACGAAGATCGCCAGGAAGTGGTACGTGCCGGTGATCAACTCGTAGCGAACGGCGATCCAGCCGGCCTCCTCGGCCTGTTGGAGCAAGAGGCCCGGCGACCAGGCGTGCTCCTTGCCGTGCTCGTCGGCGGCAAGCCCGGGGTGTCGCTCGATCACGCAAACGCGGCCCGTGGGCCGGACCACCTCGCGGAGGTGACGCCAGTAGTCGACGCGGCCGTCGTCGCTGAGGTGATGGTACGTCTTGGAGAGGAAGGCCAGGTCGCAGGAGTTCTCCGGAAGGCCCGTGCCGTCGGTCGGACACAAGTAGGGCTTGACCTCGGGCACGTCGGCAAACCGCTCCTTCATCTTGTCGACCTTCTTTTGCTCCACCTCGGCCGCGTGGACGGTCCCCTCCGGGCCGACGCACGGGGCCATCTTTTCGGCCCACCAGCCGTCGCCGGCGCCGATGTCGACCACGACGTCGCCGGGCTTCAGATCCAGCTCCTGGAGCACGTAGTCGCTCTTCTCGCGGTACGGATAACTGCCGCCTCCCGTCGAGACGTGCTGTTTGGGATCGGCAACGCGTGTGCTCTGGCCGGTATCGGCGTACGCTCCCGTCGACGGAAGGATCAGAAACAACGCGACGAGCAAACGATGAACGTTACACATGGCAGGCTCCGCAATCGGGTTGTCAAAACGTGGGCGTCACAGGGAAGGATAGCTCCGCGACGCCATTGTAATACGAGGCTGCCGTACCACGCAAACCCGTCTCACATGTGCCACACATGGCCTAGTCGAGTGCCGCGGCGTGGCGTCGTGCTTTGGGATCGCCGGCCGCGTGGATTGTGCCGGTCTGGGCATCGACGTAGATCATCACCGGGTGGGCGATGGGGCCCGGTGTCGTCGAGAGCTTGTGGCCCCGCTTGGAGAGTTCCGCTTGGACCGCGGCGTCGACCTCGTCGTAGATCAACAGGGGAATCTCTCCGCCGATGGCGAACGAGCCGTAGTCGGTCACGGCCAGGGCCAGGAGCGTGGCAACGGCGGCATCGGCCGCGTTTCCCCCTTGTTCGAGGAGCGTAATCCCGGCTGCCACGGCCTGGCTCCCGCCGGCGGCCACGGCCCCGCCTTTCCCCGACGCCTTCCAGCCGATCTTCTCCGGATCGGGGAGCCCGGCCACGTGGTACACGGCCAGTTTTCGGATCTTCGGCTCCGCGGCCGCCTGGAGGGTGCGAAAGCGGACCTTGGCCACTCGGACCGGCTCGAAGCGATCGATCTTCTTGTGGCCCACGGCCGTGCCCCGGCAAAGCTCGCGCCAGCTTTCGCCGGCGAATCCCTCGACCACGTACTCGCGGACCCGCTCGCCTTGGGTGATCTCCTCCATGGTGATCACGTGGTCGATCGACGTCGGGCGGCCGAGATCCAATTCCACCACCGGACCGTCGCCGCTGGTTTCAGCGAGGCTTTGGCCGAAGCGCCGCTTGATCTCGGCCCCGAACTCGGCACCGCGGCGGACGTCGGCCTCGGGGATCCGTCCGGTGGTGTCGGGGGTGTGATTCAACAAGAGGACCGCGCCGTGGCCCACGCTCTGGTAGTACATCTGGATCAGCTCGCCGACGCTCTTGAGCGTGCCGGCGCCGTGCGAGTTCCAGAACCACGTGCTGCGGATGCGGGCGTCGCACTCGTTGGGGAGCCAGTGGGCGCCGTTGGGGTTGCCGTGCTGGGCGGTGGCCACGCCGCCTCGGGCGTCGGCCTCGGAGACGGCGTTCCAAGCCGGGTAGGGGGCCACGCCCGCCTCGTTTCCCACCCAGCGGATCGTGGCGTGCGGCCCCTGAAAGACCATCGCGTCGGGGGCGTGCTCGCGGAGGATGTCGCCGACCTCGATCACGTTGCTGCCGTCGAACCAGACTTCGAACATCCGGCCGTACCGGCTGAGCACCTCGGTAAGCTGCTGCCGGTAGAGCTTGTCGTAGCGCTCCTGGGCTTCCTTCGACTGGCAGCGGCCGCCGCCGCCGGCCCCGTGCTTGAGGTCCTGGGGAGAGAGGTAAACGCCCAGCTTGATGCCCCGCTTGCGGCACGATTCGGCCAGGTCGGCCAGCACGTCGCCTTTGCCGTCGCGCCAGGGGATGCTCTTGACGCCGTAGTCGGTCGTTTCCGTTTGCCACATGCAGAACCCGCCCGCGTGCTTGGCCACGAACACGATGTACGCCGCGCCCATCGCCTCGGCCGCCGCCACCCACTGGTCGGTATCGAGCTTCTGGGGGTTCATCTTTTCCAGGGGCAGGGAGAGATCGTCGTATTCTCCGTCGGTCCACGTATTGGGCGCAAAGTGGATGAACATGCCGATCTCGCAGTCCTGCCACGCCGCCTGCTGCGGGGTAGGCTCGGCCAGTTCCCCGGCCGCTTCTTGCCGGGAATAGACCGGGCTTGAGCCGGCAACGATGAGCACGACCGCCAATAAGCCAAGCTTCATTCTTTCCATGGTGAGTCTCCTGCGAGAACTGGAAATGGCACGTTGCGAAAGCGAAGCGATTGCCGGAAAGGCACCAAGGGGAATCGAAACGCACATCCGCGGCATCGGAAGGGTGATCGGGTTTGTGCGTATGGTCATTTCCCTCCGGACGCTTGGCCGGCCACCGAGGCAGTTCCGGCGGCGGGGGGATGATACCAGAGCGAACGCCAGTAGGCCTTGTCCGTCTCGTACGGGTCGATGGGGTCTTTGGCCACGTCGAAGCTCTCGGGCAGGATGCCGAAACGCTTCAGCCAGCGGACATAGTGCTCCTCGGGGCGATAGCCCGGCATGCCGTACCGTCCGGCCTTCTCCTGTCGCGTCTTGGCCGCCCGGACGGCCTGGAGGATGGTCTGGTAGTCGGGATCTTCGGCGTCGCGAAAGACGGCGACGGGCTGACCGTCCTCGGCCTCGCACCATCCATACCCGCCCGCCTCTTTGGCCAGTGGAGCCAGAAGAATCATGGATTTCTCCGGATACGAGAGGTTGTACAGGTTCCAGCAGTGCCGGGGAAGGTTGAGCATTTCAGGTGGCTTGCCGTCCTTGGACCGTCCGTCTCCGCCCACCTCCTCTTCCTTGGTGACCCGTTGTCCCAAAAGGGCGACCGAACCGTGGCACGTCAGGCAACGTCTTTCGACGATCGGGCCGACAGGGCTTCCTAGCGTGACCTTCGAAGTGTCCAGGGCTTCCGCAACGGCGTTCTCCCGGCGGTTATACACCGCGTACGTCCCCGTAAAGACCGCGCTCGATTCGACCCACAGGCGCACCAGGTCGTACTCCTGCTCCGTCAGTTTCGCGTCGTAATGGCTGCCGTCGATCATCTTCATCAGCGGGCTGGCTCCAGTGCCAAAACCCCATGGCGGATTGTTGCCGTCCTCTCCCCAGTTCCGAACATCGCTGATCTGATCATACGCAAACAACGCGTAATAACTCTGCGTGAACCACTCGTTGTAATCGCCCGTGAGCACCACGTGTCCCAACGGGTTCTCCGCGCTGTGGCAGGAGACGCAATGCCGGTCCCATACCGGCTGGACGTCGCGCGGATAGTCGATCACCTCGGGCACGCCGGCAATCGGTTCGATCAGGCTCGGGGGGCGTTCGAGCGCCATCAAAGCGCTGCTGCCTACCAGGCGGCCGGTGGTTCCCGTGCGGGGCTCGTGGCAGCCCACGCACCCTCGGGTTTCGCCGGGCATCACCATCGTGAAGCTCTGCATCCGTTTCACCGCCAGCCCCTTTTCATCCAGCGCCACGAAATAGATGGCTCGCAAGGCCGGAACCTCAAACGAGGCCGACCCGTCGGGCTCCACCGGAACGCTGCCCAAAATCCGGCGGAGGGTAAACGTCCCTCCCATGCTGAACGCCCCGGGCAAGCCGTGTACGCTGGCCGGCTTGGGCAGGTCTTCAAGCACCAGAAGACTCTTGATGTCGCCGGGCTTGACTCCTTTCATGTTGCGTCCGTGGTAGACGTTGGTCAAGACGAGTTGCCCAGTGGTTTTCTCTAGATCGGAACGGGGGGGGATCACCGGTTCGCGCGGTCGCGGGCAGATCACCCGCGGATCGTGAACCATCTCCGCTGCCCGGTAAACCTCCTGGGTTTCTCCATTCCCGCCGAGGATCAGCAGGCTCTTGTCACTCGCGGCGAGAAAGCAGTCCTCCGACAGCGGGTAGGGGTCTCTGAACCCCTCTCTCCCATGCCCCAAGCCAATGCTCCACACCAAATTCGGCACCTTGGGGCTAATCCGTTTGGCTGCGGACCAATCGTCCGGCCCGGCTGTGAGATCGACTACCATCACGTTCCCAGCGTTCTCGCGTTGGCCGAGTGCCGGCGAGAAGACCGACACGACTTTGTTCGTGCCGGGAATCGGCAGGGCGTCGCACTTTGCGAAGAAGTCTGGGTACGGCCGCCCCATACCGCCGAACAGAACCATTTGTCCGGTGCCATCGGGGTTCATGACCCACAGATCGCGGAACTTCTCAGCGGCACGGTCCAAGTATTCCCACCGCGTGTAGAGCACGCGCCCGTCCGGCAGCACCGCCGGGCGGTCGTCGAGGAGAGTGCTCGCGGAAAGGCACAGCATGTTGCCGCCGTCCGCGTCCATCCGGTAGAGTATCGCCACCTGCACGCGATTGCAGGGCACGAACCGGCTGGCCCGACTCGATGCGAAAACAATGCCGCCGTCAGGCAGGTAGGCCGGATCGACGTCATCCCAATCTCCGAAGGTCAATTGCCTGAACCCGCTTCCGTCGGTGTTGATCTCGCAGAGATGGTAGTGATGTGTGCTGCCTTTGCGGTACGAGAAGAGGATTTTGCCGCCGTCGTAATGCACGCGCGGGTCGCGGACTCCGCCCTTGGGGTCATCCAACAGTGCGGTGACCTGCCGGGTGCGCAGGTTGAGCTTGCACAGCCGAGCCCCGTCCGGAGCATGCACGAACTCCTGTTCGTTTGAATACACGCCAAAAGTTGCGTAGCATTGCCCGGCCGAACAGAGGTCGCGGACGGCGAAAACGATCTCCTCGGCGCCGCCCATCGCCTGCAGGGCCTTTTCCACGAGGGCTGGTTCTTCAGCGGGCGAGAGTGGGCGCCCGGCCGACGTCGCCTTGGGCTTGGCCGCCTCTTCGCCCGAGGCGGTTCCGCCCAGCATGACTGTGATCAAAACGAACCATGCCCAAGCCGCCGAAATCGCTCTGATCCGCTGCATGCCTTGCTCCTCCGCCAGTCTACGGTCCCTCGGAATCAGGCATCCCTGGCACTCAATCCAATAACGTCCAAACGCGCTGTGTGCTGGCATCAAGACCCCCGACAGAGCCCGGGGTTGCGTTTCCGGCAAAACGGCGTTTTCAAGGGGCGACCGGGAACGCCTCCCTTCCGGGCGCGTCCATCTTCGAATAGCATAGACCCCAGGGCCGTGTGAAACAATAGGTGCATTGTGCAACACAGCGATACTTTGCGTCCCACCCTACCCCGGACAAGCCGGAACCATGCAGGGCTGAACATTGCTTGAGTACATAAGCCATATTTGAGGAACATCATCTATCCATTGAGGTTCCTCGCCATGACTGGTTTTTTCGAACGTCATTCCGACAACATCGCCAGAGTCCCGTCGTGTTTCGACCGCGTTATCCTTCAGGGAACCCTGCCCGACATCGGGCGAGTTGCGCAGCCCGCTTTCGAGCTTCGCCGGCAGCCACGTCGACCGTGAGAGGCGACTCCTCAAAGCGAGAGCACGAACTCCACCAGATCGTCGATCTCGCGATCGTCGAGGCGGTCGATCCGGCCATGCGTGTTGCCGTGCTCGCCGCTTCGCAGAAGATCCTTGACAGCGACGTAGCTTCCGTCGTGCAGGTAGGGAGCGGTCCGCCAGACTTCGATCAACGTGGGCGTGTCGAATTCCGCGCGCTGGTCATACGGGCGGCGGCTGCCGACGCCGTGCACGTCGAGGTCGGTGTAAAGCGGCGCGGGATGACACACGGCGCAACCGACCCTGCGGCTCTCAAAAAGCCGCCTGCCGCGCTCGGCGGCCGGGCTGAGCCGGCCGTCGACCAGGTAGGGGCTGGGCACCGGGCGGAGCGACTTGAGGTACTCGTCGATGGCCGCCGCGTCCTCCTCAGGACGCATGGTGAACAGAATATGCTGGATCCCCGAGCGGACGGCCTCCTCGGCCGTGGGGCGAACGGCCGCCGACATCGCCGGAGGCGTGGCGTGGGCCAGGAGCATGCTCCGCGTGTTCTTGGGGTTCCCCGCCCCGTCGTTGAGCAGGTCCCAGTTGAGCCCGTCGGTTCGGGCGTCCGGGTGGCACGTCGCGCAGCTTTGCCACTGCTGGAAGCAGATCGTGGCGTCGTGGAAGAGCATTTCGCCCCGCTCGCGTTCGGTCAATCGAGGCTCGGGGCCCAGGCGGATCAGGTCGAGAGGGACGTTTGACGCCGAGGCCGTGTCGACCACCTCGATCGTGTCGGAGAACAGACCGGCCACGAACGCCCTGGAGCCGACCAGCGCCACCGCCCGGGGGCCCGCGCCGTCGAGCTTGACCCTTCGCCCCAGCACGCCGAGAATGCCGGGGTAATAGGGGCTTCCGCCCTGGATGGGCGAGTTGCGCAGCCCGCTTTCGAGCTTCGCCAAGAGCCCCGCGGCGTCGATCACGCTCAGCTCGCGGCTCCCCGCGTGGGCGATCACGATCGATTTTCCGTCGGCCGTCGCGGCCACGCCCCAGGGATTGCCCGCCCCGAGGTCGAGCTCGTCGAGAAAGACCGTGTCGATCAACCGCTTCTGGGAGGTATCGAGCACGCTCAGCACGTTGTGGTTCGTCCAGCCGCCGGTGACCACGGTGGGAACCAACTGGTAGTTGGCCAGCGTGTGGGTCACGTAGGCGTGTCTTCCGTCGGGCGAGAGGCAGACGTGCCGCAACCCGGTCGACCCGTTGGGAAGGCGCACCGTGGTCGTCTGAAGAGTGCCGGTGTCGATGAACGTGACGCCCGCGGACACGTCGAACGTGTCGGCCGGACCGTCGGGCAACTGGTTGACGACCAGCACGGTCTTGCCGTCGGGCGTGACGGCCGCGTCGACCGGCTCGCGAACGGCCGCCACCCGGGCAACTTCTCGGGCCGTCATGAGGTCGACCACCGAGACGTCGCCGTCGAACCGATTCGGCACGTAGAGCCTTGCTCCATCCGGAGCGATTGCCGGCCCCATGGCCGTGTGCCCGACCGCGATCGTGGCCATGATCTCCCGCGATGCGGCGTCGAGCACCACCACCACGCTTTCCGCATCGGCGCACGTGACGTAGAGCCTGCTGCCATCGGGGCTCAGCACGAGCCCGGTCGGCTCCCCGGGCATTTCGACCGCCCCGGCGAGCGTGCCGGCGGCCACGTCGACCCAAGCGACCTGCCGGGCGTCGCGGCACGCCACGTAAAGGGTCTCCCCGTCCCCGGATGCCACCAAAGCACAAGGCCCCAGGTGCTCCCCCGGCTCCTCGGCCACGAGGGAACCGGTGATCGCCATAGCGCACACGGCCAAACTCAACAGTCGGCAAGTGCCCTTCTGACTCATGTTCGCCCGACCTCTTGCTTAACGCGGCCTTCGGCCGCAACCAAAGTGGGGCACGATTCCCTCGCTTGCGCTTCGGGCTGGTGGTCTATCAACTCCCAGAGAATAAGTTGGGTGGCACTGGCGTCTCGCCAGTGCTTGAGTCCGTGCACGGGCAAGATGTCCGTACGACCCAGCCGGGGTTTCTTGCGGCCGTGCGGCGGTTCGTTTAGAATACGGCATTCGACGACGTTGAACAACGTCCGCTCGGGAGGCCGGCGACGGAGGTCGGGCTCCCCGGACGCCGAACCACACGCCCGCGGAGGAAGCCCCGGATGGCCACCGTCACCGAGCCGAAATGCAAGATTCAAGCGGCCAACCAGCGGCCCAAGAAGCCCCATCGCGAAGACCTCGAGCCGGGCGAGATCCTCTGCGCCTACTGTCCGGCCAAGTGCTGCTGCTATTTCGCCCTGCCGATCGAAGAGCCCACCACCTGGAAGGAGTATGAATACATCCGCTGGTATCTGCTCCACGATCGGGCGACCGTGTTCACGGAAGACGACACGTGGTACCTGCTGGTCCACAACCGGTGCAAGCACCTGGGCAACGACAATCTCTGCCAGCAATACGAGACCCGGCCGCAAATCTGCCGCGACTACACCATCGACAAGTGCGAATACGAGGACGATTGGGTCTACGACCAATACTTCGAGACGGCCGAGCAGGTCGAAGAGTACGCCGAAGCCGTGCTCGGCCCCCGCAAAGGCCGCGACCTGCGGAGCCCGAAGCCCGAGCGGTAGGCGATAGGCAGTTTGTGAGTGGAGAGCGGTAGGAACGGATGCGCGTTTCTAATCCCTAATCCCTGGCCTCTGGCCCCCGACCCCCGGCCCCTGAAACCGTGAGCCCTCCCAAACGCATTACGCCCCGCACGCTGAAGGGGTTTCGCGACTATCTGCCCGAGGCGATGATTCCGCGCGAGCGGCTGATCGACGTCGCCCGCCGGGTGTTTCGCTCCTTCGGATTCAGCCCGATCGACACGCCCGCCCTGGAGTACCTGGAGATCCTTGCCGGCAAAGGGGGCGAGGAAACCGACAAGCAGCTCTACAAGTTCGAGGACCATGGCGGTCGCTGGGTGGGCTTGCGATTCGACCTGACGGTCCCTTTCGCCCGATTCGCCGCCCAGCACGTCAACGAGCTGGGCACGCCGTTTAAGCGTTACCATATCGCCACGGTTTGGCGAGGCGAAAACACGCAACGGGGCCGCTATCGCGAGTTCATGCAGTGCGATTTCGACACGATCGGCACCCGATCCCCGGCGGCCGACGTGGAAACCGCCCTAGTGATCCACGACCTCTTTCGGGCGATCGGCTTCGATCGGTTCACGATCCGGCTCAACAACCGCAATGTGCTCACCGGGCTGTTGGAACGGCTGGAGCTTGTCGACCGGGCGACGCCCGTGCTGCGCGCGCTGGACAAGCTGGCCAAGATCGGGCCCGAGGCCGTCGTCGACGAGATGAAGCGGGCGGCCCAGACCACCGACCAACAGGCCCGCGAGGTCCTCCGCCTGGCGACCACCGAGGGCACCGGCGACGAAGTGCTCCGTCAACTCGAGCCGCTGGTGGCCGGAAGCGCCACGGGCCAGGCCGGCGCGGCTGCGCTGGGCGAAGTGCTTGCCGGCGTGCGGGCCGCCGGCGTGGCGGAGGAGCGGGTGCAGTTAGACGTCTCCATCGCCCGGGGGCTCGACTACTACACGGGCACCGTCTTCGAGACGTTTCTCGACGCGCTCCCCGACATCGGCAGCGTCTGCTCCGGCGGGCGTTACGACAACCTCGCCGGTCTTTACACCAGCCAGGAGCTGCCCGGCGTGGGGGCCTCCCTGGGGCTCGACCGCCTCCTGGCGGCCATGGAAGAGCTCGAAATGATCGAGAAGGTGGCCACGCCCGCGCCCGTCTTCATCCCCTATTTCGACAAGGCCCGGCTCCACGACTACC
>JBDRTC010000090.1:0-8132 GCA_043824335.1 Planctomycetota bacterium
GTGACGGAGAGCGTCTCCGACGTCCCAGGGAAATCCCTACTACACGTGCTCACGAAACTTGCAGAAGCTCAGATCGTGAAGCGAGGCTTCCAAACCCCTTGTCCGCATTGCAGTACCCCGTCGTGGTACCCGTTGGAGGAACTCCGGGAGCAGCTTACTTGCCCGGGCTGTTCGAACTCGTTCGTATTGCCAGTCGAATATCCCCCCGGTTCAGGCACGGAGATTTCATGGGAGTATACGCTTAACACGCTCTTCAACCGGGTCATGGATCAAGACGTATTGCCGGTGGTCTTGGCGCTCCATCATTTGACGGCAGAAACTCCAGCGTTTTCGATCGTGCCTGGCATGGAAATCTGGCCATCGGGGCAGTCGAGCGCTGAGGGGGAATTTGATTTTGTATTCGTGCGCGAGCAATGTCTGTTCGGCGGTGAGTGCAAGGCAGGTACCGAACTTGGGGAAAAGGACATCAGAACAGCTCTTCTCGCCGCAAGACTTGGCTTTCACGAATTCCATTTCTGCACTGTGCAACGATTCAGTAACGACGCCAAGAAACTAACAGAAGAGCTTGCCTCACGGCTCTCCGAGGAAGAGTTAGAAATGTCGGTCAAAATGTTGGAGGGGGATGACCTATTGGGTGAAGCCGTATCCTGAATGATACGTCGGCGGGTGGCATGGCCAAACTTGTTTGGCCATGTTCCAATTTCTTCGGCGACGGGAGGCATGCCCACGCAAGCGAGGGCATGGCACCCGACTTTCCGCAACGGAAACGCGATGCAAAGACGGACGGGTCGCCAGGTGGTCGCCTACCCGCTGGGGCTTCGCTCCGCTCAGCCGCCGGCCGCGGTGTAATGCTCTGCTGCTTCTTGGGCCGGGAGGGCCCGGTCGTAGAGGGCCACTTCGTCGAGCTTGCCCTCGAAGTTGAAGAGGTTGTCGTTGCGCCCGCCGAGGAAGAGTTGGGCGACGTCGGAAGGGTAGCCGGGAGTTGCCTGGCCGGTGATCTCGGGCTCGGTTTGACCGTTCAGGTAAACGGTCACCTGGTTGCCGTCGCGCACCAGCACGACGTGGCTCCAGGTTCGCAGTTCGAGGTTGGTCTTGCCTGCGAGGAGTTGTTTTAGCTCGTCGCCGTTGTAGAAGAAGAGCTTGCCGGCGGCGCCGGTCTCCTCGTTCGTGCCGCCGATCCCCAGGTGATCGCCGGGGGCGCCCTTGGCCTGGTCGACGCCCCGGGAGAACAGGTAGCCGGTCACGGCACGGGCGTCGACGGGCATGCCGTTGTAGAACCACATCTCCACGCTGTACCGGCTCCCCAGGTCGGCCAGCGTCGCCGCGAGGCGTCCGCCGGCAAAGTGGGCGGCCCGATTGACGTGATCTTCACCGCAGAAGCCGGGCGACTCCGGCCCTTCGAGGTGGAAGGCCACGCCGTTCTCGTACGCGGCGTGGTTCGCGCCTCCGGATACGTCGGCTGCTTGCGGGCCGGTGAACTCGCTCAAGCGCCAATAGGCGATCGGCTTGGAGTCCAGCACGGCCTGAGCGTAGGGCCCGAGCGGATCAACCGGCCCGCGGCGCGGCTTCCCGGCAACCTCCTCCAAGAGCGAAAGCACGGTGTCGACGATTTTTGGCTCGGCCTCGACCTCCAAGCCGGCGGAGCGGGCCGGCCAGGTGGTGTAACCGCCCAGGAAATGCTGCTCCGGTGGCGGGATGTATCCTTCGGCCCCGTTGGCCAACTCGAAGTTGAACGTGGGCTCAAGCGGGCTTTGGGCCTTGATCTTCAGGCCGGTAATGCCGTAAACCTCGCAGGGGATCGCCGCCATGCCCAGCTCGCCCACGCGAACCGCCTGGAGCTTGATCTCGCGGACCGGGTTCTCGTGGAGGAAAACCTGCTCCCACGCGTAGACCTCGGGCCGGTTCTTCGGCTTTTGGCCCTGCATTCGGCCGATCATCTCCTTGGCCCACCCGAGGCGTGCTTCGTCGGGCGTGCGACGCTTGAGCGTGAGCGTCGTTTCGGCCATCCCCAGCGGGACCCAGTCGTGGTACTCGATCGAACGGTACGCCCCGTGGGCGATCTCGGCGACCTCTTCGGCATACTTGTCGATGCCCGGCGGCGCGGCCGGCCGGCTGTAGTCCATCCAGTGCAGGTCGCCGCTGGTGCCCTGCGACATGACGGCCACCAGCGGCGGGTCGCGGTCTTCGGCCCCGATCCGTTGGGTGATTTGCTCGCAGAACCGGCCGTAGTAGTCGGCCGAAATGGCCGCGGCGCCGTAGTAGTGCATCGAGTAGTTGGCCAACAGGGCGATGGGCCGGCCGTCGGGCGACTGGAAAGCGAGCACCGACAGGCCGGGGTCATCCGGCCCGGCGGGCCCCACGTAGTTCGGGTTCTGGTAGCCCGGATGCATCATCGCCCTGACGGTCCGCCCTTCAAACGGGTCGGCGCCGATCCGGTCCGGGCGCAGGATCCAGCGGCGGCAGTTGGTGTGGTTGGGGGCCTGGACGACCGCCCAGCCCACTCGGGCCGGGGCCAGGTTCGCCGCGGCCTTTTCGATCGACTGAGCGATCCAGCCGGGCAGACGCTTCACGTACGGCTCGTCCACGCCGGTCCCCAGCGCCCCGACGACCGAGGGCGCCGAATGCGTGTGAGTCGCCGAGATGAGCATGTGATCCGCGGGTATGCCGGTCGTCTCGTGGGCTTTCTCTTTGGCGTCGTCCAGCAGGTCGCGCGGCATCAGCAGGTTGTCGACCACCACGATCGCCAGCCGCGTGGTTCCGTCGTCGAGCACGATCGCGCGGGCGTGAAGCGGGTCATTCACGCCGTCGGCCGTCCGCTCCAGGAACCCGCCGCTAACGATCGCGGGGAACTCCTTGGGCGTGATGTCCAGGACGAACGCCCCGGCGCGAAACACTTTTTCAGCCGACACGGCGGGGTGCGAGAATCCGCTCAGCAGGGCCGGCAAGAGGCCCACAACAAGAACCGGTGTGATCCTTCTCATGGCGGCGTGTCTCCTCGGTTCGGTTAAGTGAGATGTCGCTGAATACAAGTAGGTTATGCTTCAGCATATCATATCGAGTGGCGATATGCTGAAGCATATCGAATACCAAGGCGATATGCTGAAGCATACGCTCCACGACCTGACAAACGCATTTTGACGTTTACGGCGGAGGATCTCAAGACAACCGCCTGAAAACGGCATAATGCTGGCGCGGCTAGGGTAGCTCCCGAATCCCGCATCCTTCAGGCAGCCCCCGCGCCTCTTTTTGCCAGGAGTCGCCCACCAGGAGCGCAGGTCGGTGCCTCGCGAAACTGCTGTTCAGACCGCCATCGGATTGCCGGGGAATCTGCGACTTCTCCCACCACGGGTCGATCCAGCGTCCGCCGATGCGATGCCCGGCGATGTCATGCTTGATGCCATAGAGCGCCGAATCGGTCGACTCTTGGGATTGCTCCCGTCTCAGGAAGCACACTGTGACGGGACAGGGCAAGCCGCCACAACGGAGTTGGTCACAGATGAGAGTGGTGTCATGACGGCGTTGAGGAGGCGGAACTCCAAGGTGCCAAGCACGAGGAGGCAGGGGGCGGGGTCGCAGGGCAGGTACATGCTTTCGGCCTCGGGAAGCGCGCGAACAAAAACGACGGGGTAGGATGCTGTGAAACTCGGTAACATCGCAAAGATAGGTAGGACGAGAAGAAGGCGACGTGATCGGCATTCGCGACAAGCGACAATTTCCCCTATCTGCGGATGGGGATTGGCTTTCCCCGTTGCCAGTGGCGAGCGCCAAGGTCTGCGGGGTGTACCACAAGGCACAGGGGGCTGAAGTAATGCCACGGATTTACGGATACGCTCGGACGGCGGACTTCGGGCAAGCGCCCTCATTTGAGGAACAGCAGAAGCTGGCCGAGCGGAAAGCCGCCCACGTCGGCGGTATCTGGCAAGGCTGTCGGGCGGAGCACGACGACGGTTCATGGACCGACCGGCCAGGATTTCGGGGCCTTCTCGAAGACCTGGAGGCTGGCGATCTCCTCGTCGTTCACGACCTGCGCTGCCTTGACTCCAAGCAGAAGAATGCGATCGAGACAGCCCAAGCGCTGGTAGATCGGCAGGTTCACGTCCACGTGCTCAAAGCGACCGCGAAGGGCCTCGAACTTGACCTGAACCCGGATGTCGGGGGACGTAGCTTTCTCAAACTATGGCGAGAGATGCTCACGTGCTTCGATCAGGCGCACCGGGATTCCATTCGCGACGCCCTTCAATATCGGAAGCGAAGGGGGATGGTGTACAACGCGCATCCCGCGCTCGGAAAGAAGCGGATCGTTCACAAGGGTCGGAAGATGGACGTTTGGGACAGGCGGCAATGCTCTCTCATCGTCGAGATCTGGGTGCGACACAGTTCGGGCGCGAGCATCTATTCGATCGCCCGGGACTTCAACCGGCGGCGAGAACGGACGGGCTCGGGCGGCCCGTGGGTCCGCCGCTACGGCAAAAATCGTCGGCTCAACGCAAACCGCCTCTACCGAGCGCTCGCGTTCTACGAGGACATGTTGGCCCGAGGTGAGAGGTTCTGTGTCTGACTCGGCGGACTGTGCTACTCGGCGGCCCACTCTCTCTTCCTCATCGCATCGATCACCTGCTGAGGCGAGAGGTGGTCCAGGTAGCGGCTGAAGCCACAGCTCCAGGATTGCCCACGCGCCATCGTCCAGGCCGATGATTCGGGACTTGTCACCCTTCCCGTGGAGGATCCGCACGGTCCCCGCTTTCCGGTCCAGGTCCTTGGGCTTCAGCGCCAGGACGTCGCACCGGCTCAGGAAGGCCGAGGCGTCAAGCCGCGCGTCGAATAGCTGCTCTTGAGCCTCGCAGGTGGTCGTGAAGATCACGATCCCATAGTCCGGCAGCGCCTCGATTGCCACCAGCAGCCGACCGATCACACGAGGTGTGAGCAGGTGCGCCTCGTTGATGATCCAGACGTAGCAGCCCCCGCCGATCGGCCGGCACCGAAGCGACTTTTCGATTTCGTCGACCTTCGCCGGCGTACACTTCGAGCCGTCGATTTCCTCGATCGCCCAGGGCTCGGCCACTTCCGCAGCAATTAGGCGGGCAATCGTAGTCTTGCCCGTGCCACTCTGCCCCGAGATCCAGAACGATCGACCTCCCAAGCCGCGCGTGCGCAACGTGACCAGTTTGCGCAGCGCTCTGTCTTGACCTACGACATCGTAGAACGAGCGCGGGCGGTAGTCTTCGTGCAACGTGGACATGATGATGTGACCTCCCCTGTTAGCTGTTGTGGAATACCCAAACCCCACCCTCGGGGTTGTCCACGCTGAAGTTGTCGTTGATGAAGAGATCCCGGGCGAACTTCTCGTAATCCACGTAGTACCGCAGGTTCTCGGGAATGTCATGGGCGTAGCACTCGTCGAACAGCTCCTCGGCGTACGCTACTTCGCTTTCCCATTCGCCGCAGTAGGCGTCCTGAAAGCTTTCCTCGGTGGCGTAGTCCTCGCCGATGTGTGCGGCGTATGCGGCGAAAGCCTGGCCGTGCTCGGAGATAAGCCGGCCGATTTCGGCGACTCGCTCGATATCCTCGGATTCGCTGAGCCGCAGCTCGCCGAAGTTGTCGTAGTCGTGGATCGCCCATTCTTCAGCGCCCGGCTCGGGGACGCCTTGAGCATTTCCTGGATCGCCTCGTGGATCTCGTCTGCGTCCTGGTTGGCGTCGATCCACGCGCCGTGCAACCGGCCGGCGTTGTAGCTGGCCAGGCAGGCAACGTATACGCGCGGGGTCTCGGTCGTGGTAGAATCACACATGGTCTGGCACCTCCTGGTTTTGGCTGTAGGTGTTGGACAGCCCCCGACGGTGCGACAACACCGCCGGGGGCACTATTTCGCCGCTATTTGCCCGCTGTTGCCAGGGCGTTTCGGCCCTTTGTTGTGATTGCCCCTCGCTTGTCGAGCAGCCCCTTGGCAATGAGCGACTGCTTGGCGGTATCCCACTCCGCCAGAGTGATCCCGGTCCGCTGGTGCGCCTCGTGGAACCGGTAGTTGGAGATACCCCCGTAGCTCGACTTGAGACTGGCTGTGTGGCTCAGGACGGTCTGCTCGTGTCCGGTCAACTCCGCCGGCTTCGGTAGTAGCTTGGCAAGGTTGTCCGGGTGAACGTAGATCGTCAGCCCCAGATCCTTGCCGCAGAACACCTTGTGGCACACGATCGCCCTGCCCGGTTCAATCGCTACCGTGGGCACCTCCGGGCGGACAAACGGGTTGCCGTACTCGTCGCAGTCCGGGGGCAGCACTTTGCCCGTGAGTAGGTCCACGCCCCGGTAGGTGTACTTGGTGCCGCCACTCCAGTAGTTGGCGTCGAGCATCACTGATTCGGCCGCAGTGACACGGTACTGGCGTCCCCGGTAGCTGGGGAAAGCGAGGCGGAACACCTCCGGGACATCCTGGCGGTCCAGATAGACGGTTCGGGGACCGCTCACAGCCTGGGGGTTGTCAGAGACAACCGGAGAGGGTAGGGTAGACATTGCTCGGACCTCCTAATCAGGTTCGGGCCACGCCCCCGGTGGTGGCTGCCACGCGGGGGCAATTTCGTGAACAGACGACGCAGCTATCATACGCTAATCGTCCAACGAGTCACAACGCCACTAGTGTTTTTACCTGCTATCCCTTCTCTGTCCGCATGCCCGACTATTTCAAGAATTCCGAAAGATTTCCAGGCGGACACTTTGGCAAATGTGACAGGACAACGCCGATTCGATGCAAGTCGTTATCGGACAACAGAATTGCAGGGCTTGACTTTGGTTCGATGCGATACCAGGGCGTACAACCCAGTAGGGTGATACGTCCATCTGGTCGCTTCCGAGAAGAGCGCGGAAACAGGCTGCAAACAGGGCAGGAATAGGCCGCAAACAAGCAGGGAGCAACGGCCGAACAAGAGCGAGCGCGGCCGGTTCGATCGCGTACCACGTACCACACGGCCCCCGGGTGGCCCCCATTGCGCCGCCGCCCCCCACTATTTAACGTGCCCGAGCATTCACTCCCTATATTGGGGTGTACAGACACTTGGGGTGTACCGCCCATCACTCACATCGCCGCGCTGGTGTCCGCAATACGGCCCCGGGGTGGCCCCCCAACGCCGTGCCCGCTGGTCTATCTATAGCTACCCTCGACTTTGTCAAGATTTCCCGGGCGTGCGCAGCGGGACATTTGTGAGTCGCCCGCATCACGACGTGCTCCGGAAGGAGCCCAGAGACCCCCGGGGTACCCGGCCCCCATCGCTCGGCGTGATATGTCTATCAACACGCGCGCAAACTCTTCACGAACAACGGCATTAAGATGGGCAAGACACTCAATGCGTATTCTCGGCCGGAAGAATCGGTTCGGCTGATGGAGTGGGATGTCTAGACTCGTGACTATTCCGCTCGCGACGGCCGAAGCACATTCCAAGGGGAACTATCTTCTGGTAGAATACGAGTTGACAACCAGACCGGGCGACATCGGCGGCTGATCACCGCCGGTGAAGGCAGCGAAGCAGACCAAAGGCCATGCGGGGCCACACACCCGCGTGGCCTTTTTGCATGCGCTCGCCCGGTTTTGGCGCGGGTGGGCCAGTGCCCGGCCGGGCCGCATAAGCCTCGCTTGCTTGGTGCAACTCCAAGCCCCGCCGTTTCGGAGGAACGGAAATGGCTGAGGAAACCGAACAGGCGATCCGCGAAAACGCCCATGAGCCGCCTCGACTGCTTGGGTATGCGCGGGTGAGTACCGACGATCAAGACCTGAGCTTACAAATCGACGCTCTCACCAAACAAGGCATCCCCACAGCGGCCATCTTCATGGACAAACTGTCGGGAGCCAAGACCGAGCGGCCCGGACTGACAAAATGCCTTGCCGCACTCCGGAGCGGCGATATCCTGGTCGTGTGGCGATTGGATCGGCTGGGTCGCTCCATGCGGCACCTGATCACGCTGGTGGAGGATCTGCGGAGCCGCGGGGTTGGGTTTCGATCGCTCAACGAGGGCGCGATAGACACGACCTGTGCTTCCGGCGAGCTGATCTTCAACATTTTCTAGGCGCTGGCCCAGTTCGAGCGTCGGCTGATCCTGGAACGGACCTAGGCCGGCCTGGCCGCCGCGCGGGCACGTGGCCGTAACGG
>JBDRTC010000091.1:0-2416 GCA_043824335.1 Planctomycetota bacterium
CACGTGGATCGAGGATCGCGCCTTAATCACGTACTTCAACTACAAAGGCGGCCTCTCGCTCCAACTGCGGATCGTTCCGGCGTCGTGGTTTCGTGGAGAGTAGATGGAGGAGCAATTGCGGTCGCGGATCAGAACCGCCGGTTGACCGAGACGTGAATCTCGGCGTCGAACGGCTTCTCCGGCGTATCGTTCAGGGGGAAGGCGCCCGCGACGCGCACCGTGGTGTTCCGGCAAATCTCGGCGTGCAGCCCCACGGTGAGATCGACGACGTCGATTCGATTCAAGCGATTGCCGAACTGAAAGCCGGTGCCGGAGACCGTGGAGTTGACCAGGTCGGCGTCGTCCAGGGCGGTGGTGTAGTGAAACTCAACCAGCGAGGCCAGGCCGGTCAGGCCGCACGCGCACGGATTGCGGTAGAGCCAGTAGCCGGTGGAGACATCGAGATACAAGAGCGTTTGCTCGGTCAGTCTTCCAAACTGGCCCGGCTCGCGCTGCTGGTTGTCGAAGTAGTCGACCCGGTTGCCGTTGGCGGCCACGTCGAGCTGGGCGAACCCCAGGCAGAAGAGCCGCGGGCTCGGTACGCTCAGAAAGCCGACGTAGGGGGAGAGGTGCACGGCGTTGTTGTGGAGGGTGAAGTCGACCTGCCCGAACCGGCCCGACACGTCGCTGCCGGTAGGCACGTCGACGCCCAGCCCGGCGGCGACGGCCCCGCACTCATTGGCTACCAGCAGTCTCTTGAGCGTGATCGCCAGGTTCCCGATTTCTCCGCCCTGGACGGCGAAATTGCCCGTGGTCACCCCGTACTCGCCGGAGAACGGCATGCGGACGTCGACCGACCAGCGGTCGCAAAGGAACGTCTTTTCCACGCCGACCGTGTACCGGTCGACCGAAAAGGCCCTACCCCCGCCGGGCACGTTGAGGTTAGGGTCGGCGTCCAAGGCGTTTTGGAAATGGTGGTACATGAAGTAACACCGGTTCATGGGGAGCGCCTTGTTGTTTTCGGCGATCTTCAGGCGGCGGCCGCCCCCGGCGATGGGGAGGTCGGCCACTGCGACCGCGTTGCCGGTCGCCCGGAGCTGGCCCCCCTGATTGAAGAAATCGCCCAGCATGTTGGGCACGCTCGCCAGCCGAAGGATTGGGCTCCTGGGCGGCGACGTTCTTCGGAAGCGCTCGGCGGGCGGGCGCGCTGGCGGGGCCGCCGGTTCGATCGGTTCGTCGGCTTTGGGGCGGGCCGGGGGCTGTGCCTCCACGTCCGCCGGGTCGGTCTGGGGTTGGGGCGTCGGTGCCGCCGGTTGCGCGTTGGGCGGTTGCGCGGGTGTCGGTTCGTCTGCCCGAGCCAGGCGGAGAGCCGTTGGAAAATCGGCCTCCTGTCCCACGCCTGGAAAGGCCGGCAGCAAGCAGATGCCGCCGGCCAGGACAAGGATGCTGGCGCGACGCCAAGTCGTAGCGAAGAACATAATCCTCTCCCTCACTGCTCGCACGGGCCAGGCAAAGTCCCGTTGCCACCCGACCCTCGGGTGGGAATGAACCACCCGTGCAAACGGAGGGCGCATGGCCAAAGGGGGGATGGGGACACGTACCCGCTCAATCGGTCTTATCGGCGTGATCGGCGCGTGCAGATGAGGCGAAGAGGACACACCTGGACTTCGACGTTGTGCATGGGGCTCGCTCCGCTCGACCCATCCTACGGTCCACGCAAACCTCTCCAAATCCCGCTCACCCCAGCCCAAACAGGCGTTGCGCGTTTTCGCGCGAGATCTTGGCGACAACCGGTTTGGGGAGCTCGAACCGGGTGAACAGGTCGAACTGCTCGAAGTGTGCCTGGTGCAAGTCGTAGTAGTCGGTGCCCCAGAGCAATCGGTCGGCGCGACGAAGGAGAAACTCCCGGCCGAACTCCGGGTCGCGAAACATGGCCGCGGCGCCGCCGGAAGACAGGTCGCCGTAGAGGTTGGGGTATTTGTCCATCAAGACGTCGAGCGCACCGCCGGGGGCAACGCGAGTCTGGGGGGTCGCCGCGTGCAGGTCGGCCTGCCCGAGATCGCCGGAGATCGACGCCCACCACCCTTTGGCGTGCCCGATCATCACCAGCTCGGGGAACGTCTTGAGCACTTTCTCCAGCCCGGGCAGGCCGGGCTTGTCCATCATCGACATGTTGTCCAGATGGAACAGCACCGGGAGCCTGACCTCCACGCAAGCCTCGTACAGCTTCATGTTCAAGGGATCGTCGATGGGCAACCTGCACTTGTGCTCGCCGAAGCCGATCGCGCCGGCGTCGATGTAGCGCTTCAGCATCTCGACGACGAGCTTTTTGCTCGCCAGATGCGTGCCGAGTCGGCGGGGGTCGACGTCGCAAAACGGGAGCAGCCGGTCCCGGTGAGGCTTCGTCTCCTTGAGCACGAAGTCGGTGCTGATGGGG
>JBDRTC010000092.1:0-4537 GCA_043824335.1 Planctomycetota bacterium
GCCGGAGCCCACCGCGGATCACGGCCAGTGTCGAGGCGTCAAGCCCGGGAATTCGACGCGGCGCAGGCACCCGGATGGGATCGTCCCAAAGCTCCGGCGCACGGGCCGCCGACCGCCGGTCAGCCAGCTCCGGGAGCCCCAGACCGCTCACCACGTGGGGCGTAACCAGCAGGCCGCCGTTGGCAACGGCCGCCATCATTCGGGCCACTTGGAGCGGCGTCACCTGGAGCGACCCCTGGCCGATCGCCAGCATTTGGGTGTCGGCCGTGCGCCAGGCATGCCCCTCCAAGTCGCGGATGGTGGCCGGCGTGGGGAGCGTGCCCGCGGCTTCCCCCGGCAGGTCGACGCCCGTGGCCTGCCCAAACCCGAATCGCGACGCCCAGTCGATCCAAGGGTCCGGGCCCAACTGCCCGGCGTGGTGAAAGAAGTAGACGTTGCAGCTCTCCGCAAGCGCGTCGGCCAGCGTGATCTCGTTGTGGCCGATGCCGTGCCGGGTGTAAATCGCGCACCGCAGTCGGTCGGGACGATCGAGGTGGCCCCGGCAGAAGAATCGCTCGTTCGGATCGACCGCGGCGGCCTCCAGCAGGGCCGCGGCCGAGACCGTTTTGAAGACCGAGCCGGGGGGGATAGCCATCTTGAGCGTGCGGTCGAAGAGCGGATGGGTCGGGTCGTGAAGGAGACGGTCGAGGTCGTTGCCCCCACCGCCGGCGAACAGGTTGGGGTCGAACCCGGGCGCCGAAGCGGCGGTGAGGACGGCGCCGGTGTGGACGTCGAGCACCAGGATCGCCCCGCCCGCCGGTTCCGCGTCGGCGCTCCGGATCGCCCGACGCTCCAGGGCGCTGGCCAGCAGGCGTTCGGCCGCACGTTGCAGCCCGGGGTCGAGGGTGACGACCAGGTCGCGTCCCACTTCCGGCTCACGCTGGCGATGGGAAGAGAGCACGCGGCCGCTGCGGTCGGTCAGCTCCACGGCAACTCCCCGCCGTCCGCGCAGGAGGTGCTCGTAGTAGAGTTCCAGGCCGGCGCGGCCCGCGCGGTCTTCGGGATGGTAGGCGTCTTCGGCGTCGTCTCCCTTCACTTCTTCGGGCTCGACGGGCCCCAGGTGTCCCAGCACGTTTGCGGCCAACGGTCCGGCCCGATAGGCACGCCGCGAGCCGAGCGCGATCTTGACGCACGGATAGCGATCGGGATGGGCCTCAATCTCGGCGACCAGGTCCAAGGGCACGTCCTCGACGATCACGTGGTACTCGAGTTCCTCGGCCACCGTGATCCGGTTCGGCGGCTCATCCATCGAGGCCCGCAGCACGTCGGCCACCTGGGCAGAGACGCGCTCGAAAAGCGATCCCGCCGGCTCAGCCTCCGGCGAATTGGACGACTCCGGCGACGGCTCGCCGCGGTCGAACTCGTCGAGATGCCGGCGATTGACACTCTCGGCAATCCGCTCCACCCGGACTTGAACCCGACGGGCGCGGCGGCGCCACTCGTCGTCGGAGATCCCGGTGAGCCGGGCGAGCCGGCTGGCCAACTCGGCACGGTCGGCCCGCACCCGGGCCTCTTCAGCCGCCACCCGGTCGGGATGCCTGCGTTCGGCCCTCGACAGCCGCGATCGGGCCGTCCAGCGGAGCCAGCGCGGATTGGGCGGGTCTTCCAGCCAGCGGTAGTGGACGGCCAAGGCGAGAATCTCCTTGTCGCAGGCCAGCACCGTTCCGTCTCGGGCCAGGATGCGGCCCCGCACGCCGGGAAGACTTTGGCGACGCACCAACGGCTTGGCTGCCTCCGAGCGCAACGCCGCGCCGTCGGTAACTCCCAGTTGCACCACCCGGGCGAAGACCAACAACAACGGCACGAGAAACCCGACCAGACAGAGCCGCATCCGCCGCCGCGGATCGACCACCGCGGGGGGCGCGTCCTCGTTGCGGCGAAACCGAGGCCAGGCGAAATGTCGACCAAGAGGCATGGGGAGGGGGAGAAGGATGAAGGATGAATTGAGGGCGAGTTTAGAACGGGGTCGGTTTGCCTCGGTGGGCGCGGCGAGGTTCGCGGGTCCAGCCGAGGATCATCCACAGCGGCAGGCTTAGGCCGGCGGTGTAGAGCCCCACGCCAAGGGCCCGCACGAGCAACGTCGGGAGCGAAACCGTGGCTTCGCCGAAGAGCCACGCTCCGGTCGCCAGGCCCGCAGACAAGAGACTGGTCCCCAGCCCCACCGCCAACACCTGACCGGCGAGAAGGTCGAGGGGGAGCTTGGTGCGGAGTCGCGTCAGGGCGTACCCGACCAGGAGAAAACAGGCCACGCCGAGTCCCAGACGGCCGGGAGAGACCAGGTCGGCCGCCAACCCGATCGCCCCGGCGACGAGGAACGCCCGCCGTCCGGGCGTCGAGAGCACGTAGACCACGGCCAAGAGGGCCAAGAGGTCGGGCGCCACGTAGCCCACACGGATCACGTCGCCCAGCGACGTCTCCAGGACGGCCGCCGAATACACGATCAGAAGGAGTAATGTGGGGCGCATGGGTGATTCGTATGCTCGACCCCACGGGTCGCAGCCCGTGGGCGTTCTCCACTTGCCAACGGTTGACGATATCCCCCTCAACAATTCCCCCACCCCTTTCCACACATTTCTGCCTACTGCCCGCTGCCCGCTGCCCGCTGCCTGCTCGCTACCCGTGACGGATTCAGCTCGATTCGCAGCACCGCGACGTGGTCCGTCTTGTCTGGATCGACCGCCGGCTCGACCCGGATGTCCCAGTGGGCCGCACCGACGGGCCGCTCCAGAGCAACGACCCATCCTGAGAGGAGCGGCTCCGGCAGAAACCCCTTGCCGGCGGTCGAATAGACCGGGTCGCCCACGGAAACCGGCTCGGTGACCTCGACCAGTCGAATTTGGGCAAGCGGCTCGCCGGTCCCTTCGAGGATCCCTTGCGGACCGGAGGTTCCCAGTTCGACCAGGTCGCGATAGCCCGGCTGGGTCACGGTGCGCACGACACTGGTGTGGCGTCCGACCTCGATGATCTTGCCCCAGACCCGGCCGCTGGAGAGCACCAGATGCCCGGCCTGGAGTCCCGCGTCGCCACCCTGATCGATCATCCGCGGCGAGACGTGTAGGACCGGCGCGTCGGGCTGGATGCCGGCCTCCGAGCCGATGTCCAAGAGATGGCGACGGTCGAGAAACGCCCGGGCCAACTGGCCCAGCACCCGCGCCTCGACGCACTGGGCGCCGAGCAACTGCTCGGGCGAGTCCCGGTCGGGATTCTCGGCCCGGTTCGATCGCCGGCTCCGCTCGGCGGCCAGTTCCGCGGCCAATCGACGATTCTCTTCGGCCAGCCGCTTCCGCTCGCGCTTTGCTTCGGCCAGTTGGGCGGCCGTGCCGAAGTGGCTTTTCACCCGGCCGACGAGCTCGCTGCCGTTTTCGCGCAGGCTCAGCACGCCGACCTGCCCCGGGCGCAACAGCGCCGCCGCGCCCCCCTTGGCAACCTCGGACCACCGGGCCGGAACGAGCATCAAGCCGACCGCCAGCGCAAGTCCCAAGGCCAGCGACGCCGTGGGAGAACTCAGCAAGGATCTCAGGTCGATGCGGTCGTGATGTCTCATAGATCACATAAAACGCAGCCGGTCTTTAGGGCGAAGCCGCAAGCGGCTGTCCGCGGGACACCTTCATCCTTCATCCTTCCGCCTTCATCCTTCTCTTCAAACGTCGTCGTCGCTCGACTCCAGGGCCGGGCGCCAGCGGTCGAGGTGCTCCAGGCAGATCAGCGTGCCCTTGGCCACGGTGGAAAGGGGCTCGGGCGCGACGCGAACCGGCAGGCCGGTCTCGTGGGCGAGGAACCGGTCGATTCCCCGGGTGAGCGACCCGCCGCCCGAGAGGAGCAGTCCGGTGTCCATCAGGTCGGCGGCCAGATCGGGTGGCAGCCGGTCGAGCGTCTGTTTCACTGCTTCGAGGATCGTCTCCAGAGGGTCGGCGAGGGCCTCGCGGAGTTCTTCGCCGGTGATCGTTGCTTTGCGCGGCAGCCCGGTCGCGGTGTCGAGCCCACGGACCTCCGCGGCCGGCTCTTTCTCCGAGGAATAGGCGTTTCCGATCTCGATCCTGAGGTGTTCCGCGGCCGCCAGGCCGATCCGAAGGCTAAAGTGGCGGCGGAGATAGTCGACCACGGCCTGGTCCATACAATCGCCGCCGGTGCGAATCGAGCGGCCGGCGACGACTTCGCCCAGGCTCGTCACGGCCACCTCGGTCGTTCCCCCGCCGATATCGCAAACCATGCTGGCCACCGGCTCCTCGACGGGCAAGCCGGCGCCGATGGCCGCTGCTTTGGCCTTGGGGAGCACAAAGACCTGCCGGGCGCCGGCCCGTTGGGTGCTGTTGAAGACCGCCCGCTTCTCGACCGGCGTGATGCCGCCCGGCACGGCCACCACCACTCTTGGCCTGAGCCGCGGGCCAGGGGGCCGGGCCTTGCGGAAGAAGTAACCGAGCATCGCCTCGCAGAGCTCGAAGTCGGTGATCACGCCTGCGGAAAGGGGCCGGACCACGGAGATCGAACCCGGCGTTCG
>JBDRTC010000093.1:0-2339 GCA_043824335.1 Planctomycetota bacterium
CGACCGGACGGTAGACCTCCGGCGCGAGGTTCGCGTTGCACGAGTGATCCCGGACACGGGGATTCTGGTCGAAGTCCCGAGTCAGGTCTACGGCGAAGCGCGTCGCGGTCATGAACGTCTTTGCCGCATGGTGTTCTTCGCAGACGCGCCTGCCCACGGGACCGTGACCTACCTTATTCTCTATGGGAATCCCTGTGCCGAGCTGACGGCCTATACGACCGATTTGAGAGTCGCCGGTGAGGGATATGGTCTTGACGTTGAGAACCATCACTACGTGGCGAGACTGTCGAGACAAACGGGGCAGCTTGAGCGTCTTACCTACAAACGACAACATGGATTGGAGCTCTACGCCGGCGGGAAGGGCCATGGCGAGCCACCGACCATCGACTGGGCCAATGATTACGTCGACCACGACGGCTTCCAGAAGTTTCGCATCCGGAACTGGTCGGAGTGCCCGAACTACGAGGTCGTCCGGGGCCCGCTTTGTGTCCGGGTTCGCCGATGGGGGTTTCCGCACAGTCCGGTTCATCCACTGTTCACGCCGAGCCGGATGCACGTCGACCAGACTTACGTCTTCTACGCCGGGAAGGAGTTTTTCATCAAAGAGGGAACCATGGACGCGGTCAAGGATTTCCGAATCTCGGCCATGCGAGATGATGAGTGGGTGCTCTCGGGCTACTCGTTCACCAACACGGTTTGGATGGACGGTGAGGGCAAATTGCACGAAGGGGGCGTGCCCTCCGAGCAGGCGGAAAACCTGTGGGGCGTTGGCTTTTTCAACCCCACAAGCCGCGATGCGTTCATCGCCTTGTGGCTTGACCATTCGGCCGTGAATTTCGAGGGGCTCCGGCACAGCGGATCGCCAACGCTCCACTATCCCCAACACGGGCAGCTTTGGAGCCGTTACCCCGCCGATGGCGATGAAGGGGCACTTGAGGCGGGCGCCTCAATCCGCCAAAGAAATGCCTATCTGGTCTCTTCTTATCCGGAGAATGACGCGGCGGGGAGAATCGAGAGACTGCGACGCCAGTTGTTGAACCCCCTAGTGGTCCACACCGACGGTTCGCCGGCCGTAGATGACGCGAACGCAACCGGCACTCTCGCTCGTGACGGAGAGACCCTCGACACGGCCCCTCTGAAGCCCCGTATCTGGAGAGCACTCCGAGAGGTCAAAGACGAGCAGCTTTACCGAGTGGATGCCAACATCGTGGACATGGGCTACGTCTACGACGTGAGCATCCGAGACGGCGTGGTTCATGTGCTTTTAACCATGCCTCACCGCGGGCGTCCCGTGTACGATTACTTCGTTACCCAAGGCGGAGGGCACACAACGGAAGGGATCCGAGAACGGCTCCTCCGGATCGAGGGAATTCGCGACGTGGTCGTCGACTCCACCTGGAATCCGCCTTGGACCGTTGCCCGTCTCACCGATGCAGGGCAACAGGCGATGGGGTTGTGACAACTGCGAGGAATTCTTGATCTGAGAGGAGATATCATGGTGGGGTCATGCCTGGTCATGTTGCTTTCGGCGGCCTGCGCCTTCGAGCAGGGCGAATCGATCGTGGAAAATGGCGGTTTCGAGAAGTTCTCGGAGGTACGTGTCGGAGCCGACGGGCTGGTGCAGGGCTGGAGGCTGGCCGAGCCGCCCCGGATCCCGACGGCCTGGTCGCTCAACACGGCGTACCCCGGTCAACTGGCCCTGCTTGGTTCGGAGGCAGATAAGGCGGGCGCTCACGGCGGGCAGCATTTTGTCCGTATTGCCGCGGATGACCGGACCGCGCACTTGTACCAGATGTGCCGGGGACTGGAATCGGGAAAGTGGTACCGGGTTTCTGCTTGGGTGCGGGGGGGAGCGGTCTCCCTTGGGTTCTACGAGTACTTCCAGTCCGGAAAGATCGGAGGCCAGACCGTGGCACAGTCGACGGCCGCCGGTGGAGATTGGAAGTTGATCGAGGGCTTTTACCGTCCGCCGGCCGACGGGTATCTCCGCTCGGCAGCGGCCCTTACCGTGCCTCCCGGGCAAAGCGCCGACGTCGACGACGTTTCGATCGAGCCGATCGTTCTGCCCGAGGCGCCGGCGGGCGCCGCCGACGTCGTTCTGGAAACCGACGCGGTGCGGCTGACGATCTCTCCGCAGGGAGTCCTCCGCGAGTTTCGCTCGAAGGCGTCGGGCAAGGACTATGCGGTGGAGGGAACGCCTTTCCCCATCCTGCACCTGGTTCGCCGCGGCGTGCCCACGCCGGTTCACAGCATCACTCGCGAAGGCGACCTGCTTCGAGCCCGGTTTCTCGATGCCGATCTGAAGGCATCGCTTCGCGTCGTCGTGCGAAAGCGGCACC